>CANDCB010000077.1 GCA_947383065.1 uncultured Bacillota bacterium
TTAATTACTAAAAATTAAAAATAAGGAGATTTATATGGATTCAAAATTAAAAAAGACATCTGGAACATTTAAATTAAATAAACTTGAACCTATCCATAACTGGTATCCATATACTGAAGGATATTCTTCTTATTTAGTTATTAATGAATTAGAAAACTTAAAAGAATTAAATATTAAGACTTTATATGACCCTTTTGGCGGTACAGGAACAACACCATTAGTTGGTATCAAAAATAATCTTGTATCATATTATAGTGAATCAAATCCCTTTATGTTAAATGTAATTGATACAAAAATTAATGCAGTTAAAAATTTAATAGATTCCAATGTCAAAACAAAATACTTAGAAAAATTCTTTAATGAAATAAAAATATTAGATTTAAAATATGATAACCAACCTATTTCTTGGAATGGTTTTGAAAAATATTTTAAAAAAGAAGTTTTATATCAAATACTAAATATTAAAAAAAGAATCAAAGAAGTAAAAAATATTGATTCCCAAAATATATTAATGCTAGCATTATCTTCGATAATTGTCCCAGTATCTAATACCATTAAAAATGGCGATTTAAGATATGCAAATAAAAAAGAATTAGAAAAAAAAGACTTTGATGTCAAAAACCAATTTTTAAATAAACTAAACATAATAATTAATGACATTAATAAAACAGAACCTCTAAGAAAAAAAGCAATTAGAGCCAGTGAAGACACAAGAAATAATAAACTTGTTGATGAAATCGATTGTGTAATTACTTCTCCTCCATATTTAAACGGCACTAATTATATAAGAAATACTAAATTAGAATTAAAATTAAATGATTTTATTGAATCAGAAAAAGACTTACCTAAACTTCATTCAAAAGGCATTATCTCAGGAATAAATAATGTTTCAAAAAGAATTGATATAAAAAACAATTTACCTTTTATTAATGAATATATCGAAAAACTAACCCCTGTAGTATACGATTCAAGAATTATAAAAATGGTTATAGGATACTTTAATGACATGGATGAAGTAATAAAAAAATTAGCTATAGCTATGAAAGATAAAAGTATTTTTATAATGGATATAGGCGATTCTCAATTCGCTGGCGTTCATATCCCTACTCATAATATATTAACAGAAATTTGTAAAAGACAAGGCTTTTTAAAATATGACGAAACTATACTTCGTGAAAGAAGATCTAAAAACAAAATGATATTATCTCAAAGAATTTTAAGATTTAAACTAGATAAAAGTAAACCATCAACAATTTCTAATGAGGATATAAAAACAAATGATAATAAACAATTAAATTTAGATATAAAAAAAATAAAATCCCAAAAAGAGATTAAAAAATTCTATAAAAAAGCTGAAACATTTATGCAAGAAATGCCATATAAAGAAGCTCCCTATTCCGGCAGAAACTGGGGTCATCCATGGCACTCTCTTTGTTCATATCATGGCAAACTAAAACCAGCCATTGCTTACTTCATGATTAAAAACTTTACTAAAAAAGGTGACATTATTTTAGACCCATTATCTGGTGTAGGAACAATACCTTTTGAAGCTTGTTTACAAGGAAGAATTGGTATAGGTAATGACTTAAGCGAAATGGCTTATATTGTTTCTAAAGCTAAATTAGAAAAACCTAAATATCAAGATGTACTTAATGAACTAAATAACTTAGAAAATTATATTAAAGAAAATATCAACACAAAAGCCACTAAAAATCTTATAAACGAAAATAAAGATTTTGGTTTTAACAAAACCTTAACTGAATATTTTCATCAAGATACATTTAAAGAAATAATATGTGCAAAAGAATATTTTTTAAATGATATACAAAATATTAGTTCAGAAAAAGCTTTAATATTATCAGCTTTTATGCATGTATTACATGGAAACAGACCATATGCTTTATCAAGACAATCTCATCCCCTAACTCCATATGCTCCTAAAGGAGAATTTATCTATAAAAATGTTATAGAGCATATAAAAGAAAAAATAGATATTTCTTACAAAGTTGAAAATTTTGAAAATTATACATCAGGTCAAGCAATCTATGGTGATTATAGTAAAATTAAAAACCTAAATAATAAAGTTGATTTTATAATATGTTCACCACCTTTTGCTGACTCTATAAAATTTTATATGCAAAACTGGATGAGATTATGGCTATGCGGTTGGAACAAAGAAGATTTTAAAAATGCCGAAAATAAGTTTTTAGATTCTAAACAAAAAAAAGATTTTAGTATATATGATTCTTTTTTTAAAAAATGTTATAAAGTTTTAAAAGACAATGGAAAAGTAATTCTCCATTTAGGTAAAACTTCAAAAATAGATATGGCTAAAGAACTTCAAAAATATTCTCAAAAATATTTTGAGACAGTATATGTTGGTATTGAAAATGTTTCAAATATTGAAAAACATGGTATAAGTGATAAAGGAAATACTATCCAACATGAATATATGTTTTTAATAAAAAAAAGTACATCAAAAATATGATGTATCTTATCAAGATATGTATAAATTAGTACATATCTTTTTATTTTATAGTTACAGATGTTGGGTAATGACCTGTCCTATTCTTATATTCCTCAGCCAAATCAACTATACCATTAATAACTCTTTTTAAAGAATCATTAATCTTATCAGCAGTTTTAATACCATCTCTAATTTTTTGATATTCTGGCCTCATTAAAAAATCATCATAAAACCATATAACATTTTCTATCAATAAACTTAAAACATCAACATTTACATTTCTACTACATAATATATCTAAACTTAAACCTGTAATTTTACTTAATTCTACTAATTCTTCATGCGTATAATAATCAACAGGAAAATGATCACTTTTTTGTGAATTATGTGTTGAACATAAACAAGTAGCTGTTTCATCCAACCTATAAAGATAAGCTAAAGGCATCGTATGATCAAGGTTCATTTCTGTTATATCTAGTTCTTTTTTACATTTAAAACATTTACGGTCAAATTTATTCCAAATATATTCAGTAAATTCTTTTTTATTTGTTCTTTCAAATTCAAAATGAACCAAGTTTTTATTAAGCAAATAATTAACTAAAACTTCAATTGCCCGTCTTCTTAAACCATCTTCTTTAAATTGCTGAGCATTTCTTTGAGGATTTAAAGGCATATTTACAAAAAACTTTTTACAAGCCTTACATTCTAATTGATGCCCATAATGAGATACAATTTTACCATTATAAACTTTAATATTTGCATCTTTTAATTTTTGAATATCTACTTTATTTTGAATCGTATATAAACTAAAAGTTGAATGTCTACAAGGAGCCAACTTTTTACAGTGTAAAGAAAAACTTAATGTACTTGTTTCATTAAATATGTTTATAGGAAGATATCTCCCACACCTATTACAACTTTTTAATACTACCAATTTCCCTTCACAAAATTGTTGATTAGAAATCAAATAAGATTCAATAGGCAATTCTGTTTCTAAATAATATAAATATGGTATACACATATTTGTTTTTTGTGAAAAGCTTTCTAAAAAAATATCATCAAAAAATTCTTCTTTTTGTAAGGAATTAAAATCAAAACTTATAAATTCTATTTCATATCCAGAAGCTTCACTACTAATTATCATTTCAATTTTTACATTTCTTAATATCTTATCACCTAATATAGGTATCTCTAAATGAAATCCTATATTATTCCAATTATTAGAATTTAATACTGTTTTATTCTGTAAAACCGTAGAATAACTTTTTTTATCATATTCATAATTAACTTTATATGTAATATCTACTTTATTATTTATATAGATATATCCACCAAAACATAATATTCCAAATTCTTTATTAAATAATTCATAAAGTAGTATTTCATCCTTTTCAAATATCAGTACTTCTTTATTGGAATTAATTGTTAACTTTTGTGAATTTAATATAATACATTCCCCACCAGTTGTTTCATTACAAGTATGATAACCACTTTTTCTTGTTACACTTCTTCTTTGATAAGTTCTTAAAACATTTTGTTTCATAGACAACCTCACATAAAACTTTTAGTAATATATGTTATTATAACAGATTTTATTATTATGTGAGTTATTTAATTTTTGTTGATTATCTTTCTAGACAAGAAATTAATATAATAGATTTATTTAAATATTTAAAAATAATTATGCACCATCGACACCTGGCGATAATCAATGTGTAACTATCCTATTTAATTTTTGAAATTTTCTTAATTTTTTTATATCCTTCGCATCCAATTATCTCAATTGAATTAATGTTCTTTATTGCTTTACTTAAAGTTTCTGCAACTTGTACAGGTACATAAGAAATATAAGGAGAAGAATTTACTATAGATTTTAATAAATTCTTTTTCATATCATATATTTTCCAAAATTGGTTAATATCATAATTCGGATTAGCTTTCATTAATTCATCTATCATTCCTACAAAAATGTCAGCTTGTTTTCTACCTTCTTTATCGGGAATTTCTTTTTCGACAATAATTTTTTTTAACTCCTTCATATTAGGAGTAACTGAAATATTATTTATACTTTCCATTAAAAAGTTATTACAGTTAGTATCTAACATACCTTGAATATTAAAATATTGTTGATGCTACAATTGTTTCACAAATATTAATTGCTCCCTAATACTTAAAGCACATTCATAAAACTGACTTATAGTTTTAAAACTATATGAATCTATTTTCTTGATGAACAAATGCCTGTACTTTTCCCATTGGTTATCGTTGATTATATCAAGAGTCTCATAAAAAGCTTTTTCATTTATAGTATTATCAACGAAAATCTTATTTATAGCTAACAATTTTTCTTTTAATTCCTCAATTTGGTTTATTATTAATGCTGCTGCTTCTCTTTTTCTACGTCTATCTTGCCAAAAATAAGTTATAAATCCAGCTGCTCCAACAAAAATTAATAAAAGATTAACCCAATTATCAACTACAAAATCCATGTATACCAACTCCTAGTAGTTCTATATTATAAAGATTTTTATCTATTTTGTAAATATAGTTATTAAGAATAAAATATTTATTTTCAACCACAAAGTATAATTCATTATTATTTATTTAATAAGTTCATTAAATACTTGTCTATATTTTCTTCGTTATTGTTAATTTCATTATTTAATTCTTTTGATTCTTCTTTAATCTTTTCTATTACATCCTTATATTTATCAACAATGTGGCTGTTTATTTCCCAGTGCAGATATTTTTCATATTTACTCAAATATTCTGAATTCAGTTTATTTATATCCATTTTAGTAAAGTTCAAAAGCCAGCCTAATGCTAAACAAATCATATCTATATGATCTTTTTCATCTTTACATAAATATTTTAAACAACAATATAATAATATTCTTAAAAAATCAGATATT
>CANDCB010000078.1 GCA_947383065.1 uncultured Bacillota bacterium
ATTATTAAATTCATATTACTTAGCAAATTTATACACCTCTAAAATATTATACCATATCTGTTTTAGAGATAATTTAAAATTTCAAGTATTAAAAAATAAATTAAAAAGCACTTATAAAGCGCTTAATTGTTGAAATTTTTCTTGGTAAAATAAATCTTTTTCTTCAGGATGCAATTTTGTTGTAGTAACTTTTTCTAGTATTGAATCTGTTGAAGCATATGTAGTTACTATCTCTATGTAATTATTTTGTTCTCTTATAACTTCACTGGTTCTAATCATCTTAGGTTCATCCTCAATATCTAATCGGGTAATATCCATGTATATTCTAACTGAATCATCATGATCTTCTATGATATATGCTTCAAAGGTTCTTCTTTCACTTTCATAATCAGTTAAAATTAAAGATCCATTAATATAAATTAAATCTTTTTCTTTACGGGCTAAGAATTCTACCAATTTTAGTTCAGTTATATTAGAATCTTCTATCGGATATGCAGTATCTCTTATCTCTTTACAATAATTTAAAAATCTGATTATTTTTTCTTGTTTTTTCTTATTTGAAATTCCTATGAATTTATAGCTTTCTTCAAATAAATTCTGCATATCCTTACTTCTCATAATTATTACTCCTTATTTGTATAATAATCTTTTTATATCATCATTTTTATGAGCAAGATAAAAGTCTGTGTCAAATAAATCATGCATTATTTCAGGAGGTGATTTTTTAACTTTTTCTTTTAAAATTGCTATCTCCGCTTTCTTTCTTAAAAGATTTTGTCTTTCTTTATCAATATCACTTGAATAGAAAGCTTTAACATTATCATTTTTATTTAAAACTATTTTTTGATTTTTGGCGGTACTTTGAGATACAGCTTTTTTCTTATAATCTTTGGCAACATATAAACTAGCTCCAATAGTTGGAATAGCCATAATACTTGATAAAATGTTTGGATTTAATTCTAATAAAGTATTAAAAGAGGATATATTAATATAATTTAAAACTTCTTTTAGTGTTGGAGCTCCATAAGCAAAAAAGCTTCCTATTATTGTTCCCGCTAATAATAACGTTTTAGCTTTACCAGCAAAGCTTGAGTGCACATTATTTCCATTTTCTAAACTTTTATAGTTTATAGCAAATATGCCTAATTCAACACCAATAATTGCTAAAAATATAGGGTTTAAGGTTGATAAAAGTAAAAGACATACAATACCGAAAGCTTTATCGGATAAGGCGTCTAATAGGCAACCAAAAAAGGATTCAACATGTAACTTGCGGGCTAAAAAACCATCTATAAAATCTGTAGCAAAAAAAGCGATACTTGCAAATCCTGCTGAGGCGGCACCACATAAACTAAAAATAGGTATTATCGCAATTGTTCCTAAAGATCTTACTAAAGTTATTAAATTAACTAAAATCTTATTTCTAAGATGATTTTTACCATACTTTTTTCTTATTTCTTCTTTTTTTATTGTAAAAATTTTATTTTTTATCACTTTACCATCCCCCATTAGTAAATAATCATAACAACAAGTATTTTCTTTGTCAAATTTAAAACTTTCTTATTAAAATATTATTAAAATAAAAACTAAAAAATACTAAACTTTGTTATATTTTAAAGTATAATTCATATATTTGCTATTTATTTCAATTCTTGTAATATTTTTTAAATCAGTAAAGACTACTATGTCAGTATCTAAATCCTCTATCAGTGCTTTATAAGAAAATTCTCTTTCGTTGCTATAAGTTGTTTCTTTTGGTTCAATATCTTTAAGTAGGTCAAATATATTAGATACATTTAAGTATTTTACATCTATCTTAAATTTTTCTTTTTTATTTTCTTCTGTATAAGAAAAAACATAATCTCCTTCACAATTTCCGGATTCTAAAGTGCTATTTATAATACCTGTACATTTATAACTATATGGTTTTGTCCCCATAGTATCCAAAATAATATATTCAAATGAATACTTATTATTTTGTAAATTTTTTATTTGTTCTTCATATGAAGTAAATTCTTCTTTGGTTGGTGAATTTGAATTATCAATAGTTTTATTTTTATATTTACTTGAAAAGAAACTATCTGGTAGTAAGAACATAACAAATAAAATTAATATAATTCCTATAATATACCATTTTAAAAATTTATTATTCATATTATTACCCTACTATTGTATGTAAAATTTTATCTTTATTTAAGCCATTTATATAGTCTTTGGCACTCATTTCTTTTTTGCCAAATGGCTTAACTTTTGTAATATATATTATTTTATCTTTTGTACAAATACCAATATTATCCTTATTTATTTCAACAATAGTTCCAGAAGATAAGTAGCTGTCTTTTTCGCCAATAAAGCATTCTAATATTTTTACTTCTACACCATTTATAATTGTATTAGCTAAAGGCCATGGATAAAGTCCTCTAACTTGATTATAAACTTCTATAGCAGAGCGATTGAAGTCAAGTTTTTCTTCTTCTCTTTTAATTGTCCAAGCATAAGTAGCTTCGCTGTCATTTTGAGGAACTCTTTTATTAGTACCGTTTATAATAGTTGGGAGAGTTTCAATTAATAATTCACTTCCCATGAGGCTTAAAATATCATGAAGTGTTCCAACATTATCAGTGTTTTTTATAGTATATGAAGACTGAGTAATGATATCACCTTGGTCCATTTTTTTAGACATATACATTATCGTTACCCCAGTTTTTATTTCACCATCAATTAGTGCATGGTGAATTGGAGCTCCACCTCTTAGTTTTGGCAAGAGTGAAGCATGAACATTAATGCAACCTAATCGTGGCTGGGTTAAAACTATTTCAGGTATAATTTGACCATAAGCACATGTAATAATTATATCAGCTTCTTCTTTTAAAATTTCATCATATTCAAGAGCTATCTTATTAGGCTGATAGACTTTAATCCCATGACTTGATGCTACTTTTTTAATAGGTGGAGCTTGTAATACTTTATTTCTACCTACTAATTTATCAGGTTGGGTTACAACCATTATAACATTTGTTTTTTCAATTAATTTTTCTAAAATAGGAACAGCAAATTCGGGGGTTCCCATAAAAATTACTTTTAAGTTTTTCATTATATCACCATCATTTAATTATCTTTTATTATTATAACTAAAAAAAACTAATATGTCGCTAGTTTTTTTGAATATTTTAAAAATATATATAAATTCTTTGAAGCTCCGAAATAATTTGACTTTCCCATATTATTATGATAAAGTTAATAACGAAATGATTTTTAAGGAGGCGGAATTATGGCAAAGAAATTAAGTACAAAAAAACCTTTAAGTGGAAATAGAAGAAGTCATGCTTTAAATGCGACAAAACATGCTCAAAAGCCAAACTTTCAAAAAGTAACTATCAATGGTACAAAGGTTGTTCTAACTGCTAGAGAAGCAAGAACAATGAAAAAAGAAGAAGAAAATGCTTAATTAACCACTTTGTGGTTTTTTTATTTTTAATAAAATAGGTTTATATAACCTTTTTTAAATAGAATTAAGGTTTTTCATATATTTATAAGGCAAAATAAAGGATTGTAATTCTCTTATAAAGTTACAATCCATAAAATATAAAATGATTTATAATAATTTTTATAAGTTAATCATTTAAAGAATTTTTATCAAGAAGATAATATGGATAGCCTTTTTTATCTATATTATCTAAGTTAATACCAATATTCTTGGCTACTTTTAATAATTTATCATATTCTTCTTCTAAAGATGTTTCATATTTTTTTATTTCTATTTCGATAAAATAACCTAATTTTTCAACTTTATCTAAAGCGACTTCATATTTATCTAAATAAAAATAGGTTTTGCGCATTTTATCTACTAAAGCAATTTTCTCTAGGTTAAGAGCTTGAAAAATTTTTTCTAAGTTAGAAACATCTTCGATTTCAACTTCATATTCATCACAATAATCTTCATACCAATTTTTGTAATTTAATATATTTTTATTACCCCTAACCCCAATTCTTAACCATTCACTTATTTTTCCTTCTTTTACAAATTTTCTATAAGTTGGTTGATAATAAGTATCAAGGTGGTGGATTTCTTTTAAATATGTAGCATTAATATCTAAAAATATTTCTAAGTCTTTATATTCTTTTTCAGATAATTTAACTTTTATTTCTGATTCGACATCACTCTTATTAACATCTCCATATAATAAATATGTAGCTTGACAATCAAGGATATCACTTAGCTTTAGAATCATTTCTAAGCTAGGTTCGGTTCTGTTTGTTTCCCAACTAGCAATAGTTTTATCACTAACATAAACTTTAGTTGCTAATTCTTTCTGAGTTAAATTATTTTTCTTTCGCAAATAACTAATTCTTTTTCCAATTTTCATTATTTTCACCTCAGATAAAATATAACAAAATAAGATAACTAAATTTACCTACAAATTGTAGAAATTATATTATTTAAGTCTTTTTAATTATCTAATAATATTTTTCTTATTTCATCCCAGCCATTTTTCCATGAATGACCAGCTCTAATTACGCCAATATTTTTTAATTCATCTTCATTAATATCACGATTATGGTAAGAAGGGAATAAAATTCTGGTTTCAATTTCACTATCTAAATTATTTAATCTATCATCTATTTGAATATCTGCTTTAAAAAGATATTTAACACTTGTAAAAATAAATCTTTCAGGTTTTAAAAAAGGGAAATTCTCTAATAAAAAATTATATTTATCAGTAAATATTCGACCTGAATTTTCTTCATCAAAAGGATTAACGCAAGAAGAACAAATATAAATTTCGTAAACTTCATTTAAATCTTTTATAGTTTCAACAGCTTTGGGAAGAAGCTCTGCTACTTCATATAAATTACGACCACTTATAAACTGATTAAATTCAGTCATTCTTTCTTTAGGGATTACTGCTTCGTCTAAATAGTAATCGTGAAAATCATCAATTTTATAATTACTATCTAAAAATTCATTAATTAATGGTAAAAAACCTGAAAAACAAATAACTTCGTCAACATCTAGTAATAACTTTTTCTTTGTCATTTTACTACTCCTTTTCTTTTATATATTCTTTATATCTTTCAATCAAATCTCGATCATGCTGATTTTCTGGGAGATTTTCTAAAGAGAAAAATTTCATTTCTTTTGATTCACTATCCCATTTTAGCTTGCCATTATAATTTTTTATTAAATACAATGCTGTATTATTTATTACAACATCGCCATTAGGATACATACTTTTCCTACTATTACCTGATACAATTCCAATTAATTCTAAGTCTTTTTTTTGAACATTTAAATTTGTTTCTTCTTTAATTTCTCTAATAACAAGATCGGAAGAGCACACGTCTGAACTCCAGTCACGGTACCTTATCT
>CANDCB010000079.1 GCA_947383065.1 uncultured Bacillota bacterium
GATAAGGTACCGTGACTGGAGTTCAGACGTGTGCTCTTCCGATCTCTTAGTTTTGTCTATAATATCAACAATCTGTTGTGTATCGATATACTCTTTATTATCATATAAAATAAAATTATTTAAAGAAGATACCCCTCTAATACTAACTAAATTATCATTATAAGCTAATTCTAGTACTTTAAGATTTTTAAAGTTACTTAAATCAATATCTTTTAAAGCACTCTGCTCCCTAATTCTTAATATTTCCAAATTTTGTATCTTACTCGCAACTTCTTTAATATTATCTTCCGTAATAGATGGAAATTGACTGAAAATTAATTCATTAACATTTTTAAAATAATCTAAATATACAATATCTTCTTGCATTAACTCCAAAACATTTATTTTAGATAATTCATCTTCGCTAAATTCTTCTTTTAAATTAAGACCTAACTGCTTACTAACTATCTTACTCAAGTTTTTAGATAAATTAACCATAAAGTCAC
This sequence comes from uncultured Bacillota bacterium, assembly GCA_947383065.1. The sequence continues at coordinate 486 of CANDCB010000079.1, forward strand.
CCATCTCTATTCTTAACACAATTATATCATTTACTAAAAAAAATAAAAATACCGAAGTATCTTTATTTTACATCCTATCTTTATATTATCTCCCCATATAAATCATAACTATCAGAATCAATAATTTTAACTTGAACAAATTCATTTATCATATAATCATTATTAAATTTTATATATATTACCCCATCTTCAGATGGAACATCCATATAACTTCTTCCTATAAAAAACTCTCCATCCAAAGTTATATTCTCGATTAAACACTCATAAACTTGCCCAACTTTTTCTTTTAAATTATTCCTACTTACTAGTTGCTGAATTTCCATTATTTTATCTTTTCTTTTATTTTTTATCTCCTCACTTAACTGATTCTTAAAAACTGCTGCTGGTGTTCCATCTTCTTTTGAATAAGCAAAAGCCCCTAACCTATCAAATTTACTCTCTTTAACAAATTCACATAATTCATTAAAGTCTTCTAAATTTTCACCCGGAAATCCTACTATTAAAGTAGTTCTTAATATTACCCCTGGTATTTCACTTCTTAATTTAGCAATAAGTTTTCTAATTGAATCCCCATTACTTTTACGATTCATCATTTTTAAAATTCTATCTGAAATATGCTGTATTGGCAAATCAAAATATTTAACAATTTTCTCATTATTTTTTACAACTTGAATTAATTCATCATTTATCGTTTCAGGATAAGAATACAAAAACCTAATCCACTTAATTCCTTCAATTTTGCTTAACCTATCAAGTAACTCTGCTAATCTTGGCTCACCATATAAATCAATTCCATATTTAGTTGTATCTTGTGCTATTACTACTAACTCTTTAATACCTTTTCTAGCTAATAACTCTGCTTCGTCTATAATATCCTCAAACTTTCTTGATACATATTTCCCTTGAATATATGGTATAGCACAATAAGTACAATAATTACTACATCCCTCAGCAATTTTTAAATAAGCCATTACATCTCCAGTTGTAAGTATTCTATTCTTATAACTAAGTTCATCTTTACAAATTTTACCACTTACTAAACTTTCTATACGTTCCCATAAAAATTTATAATCTCTAATCTTAACAAATAAATCAACTTCTGGTAATTCCTTTTTTAATTCTTCCTCATATCTTTCAACTAAACAACCAGTTACTATTAAAAACTTACAATTTTCTTTTTTATATTCAGCCATTTCTAAAATTGTTGCTATACCTTCATCTTTAGCACTATCTATAAAACCACAAGTATTAATAACTAAAATATGAGCTTCATTTTCATCATCAACAATTTCATAATTATGTTTTTTAAATAAACCTATCATTTCTTCTGTAACAACTAAATTTTTAGAACAACCCAATGAAATAAACCCAACTTTAATTTTCTCCATTACTTCATCACCTCAAATGCACCAGTATTATATCATATATAAATAAATTAACATAAAGATTAATTAATTATCCATAAAAAAACAATATCTTATCGATATTATTTTATGAACTCGCTACCAAAGTTATCTTTGTAGTTTGAGTTTTTCCTTCTCTTATAAACTTTATTGTTACAATATCTCCTGCTTTAAATTTATACAACTGATATCTTAAACTAGCCACACTAATAACATCATTATCATTAATAGCTATAATAATATCACCTTTTTTTAACCCGGCCTTTTCTGCTGGCCCACCAGGATTTATTTCTGCTACTATTACCCCAGCTCTTGCTTCTACACCATAAGTTCTTGCATATAAAGCATTACTAGCATCAAGCATAGATATTCCTATTATCGGTCTGGACATATCCTCACCCTTTATAAAAGACTCAGCATATCGTGAAGCTTCCTCAATTGGAATAGCAAATCCCATTCCTTCTACTCCATCAGTTACTAATTTCATATTAGTAACTCCAATAACTTCTCCATTACTATTACAAAGAGGACCACCAGAATTACCATGATTAATCGCCGCATCCGTTTGTAAAACTTGCATAATCCAATCATTATTTTGATTATTATTTGTACTTACCTCTACTTCACGATCTTTCCCTGATAACGTCCCACGTGTTACACTCCAAGAATATACTGCCGAATCAAGCGGAGCTCCTATTGCAAAAACCGTATCTCCAAGACGCATATCTAAACTACTTCCCAACTGTGAAACTGCTATCTCTTTATCAGACTTATAAGATAAAACCGCAATATCCGCATATTTATCACCATTAACAACTTCTACAGTAGCTTCTTCTCCATTAGTAAAAACAACCCCTATAACATCTCCACCATCTATTACATGATAATTCGTTATAAAATAATACTTTCCATCTTCATACTTATAAACAAACCCTGTCCCTGTTGCATACAATTTACTTCTATTATAAGTTTTAACAATTACTACCGAATCATAAATCTTTTCTACTGCATCAGCAATTCCTTTATCTGTAACTGTAACTTCCTTTTCACTCTTATTAATATTAGTAACATTATAACTTAAAAAATCTGGAAAAAAATGAAAGAAAACTAATAACCCACCTACACCCATTAAAAATGAAAAAAATGCTGTTAATATAAAAACTAAAACTAAACTAGGAGATTTCCTCTTTTTATATTTATTTACTCTATAATTAATATCATATTGGTTGTCCATAAGAATCAACCCTCGCTATCTCTCTAAAATTTATTGGAAATCCCATTCTATCTAATATCTTATCTATTCCTATCGAATGAACTTTACCTTCTAATATATCTAACTCATAAGATAATTCATTTATTAATAAAATAAAATCTTCTTCTCTAAGTAATTGTTTCAAAATAATTACTAAGGCAAATAAATCGTCCTTACCATAAATATATTCTCCATCAGTCTTTGGTATATCTAAATAATCATGAAATCTTGTATCATCTATATATCTTTGAGTTCTATGATCATATAATATATCTTCATGCGCACATAAATTTCTAAAATTAGCTAATATCTGTAAATAAACAACTAACGATTCTGAAGAAATACCATATACTTCTGATATATCTTTTTGATCATCTCTTTTCATAACCGTATAAAGTTCTGAAACTAAACCAAATGATAATACTTTAACTACTACCCAAAAAGGTACATAACCATAATTACTCATATAATGCATTGTAGCAGAATGCTGTCCCCCATTAATTCTAATTTGTCTTTTAATCTTCTTTAATAAATCACTAACTTGTCTTGATTTATCATTCGACCTATCAAAATTAGAAGGATTTAAATAATCTTTTTCTTTAATACCATACTTTCTTGATAACTGATAAGAAAAAATACTCTTAGCATTATTTTCTACAATTAAAATATTCTTAAAAAATATATTTCTAATCTGTCGATCAAAATTAAATAAAGCATATAATTCCTTAAAATCAGCTCCTGGAATAAACATCCTATCTTTTTCTGTCTTTAAAAATAAATGTCTATAACCACTTATAAAAAAGTAATTTTCTCTTAATAAGACATCTTTTGCATACACTATATCATCAATCTCAAGACCTTTACTTTTTAAAATATCAATTTGTTCATCAATTGTTTTAAATGTCTTTATCACTAGCATCACCCAATTATATTCATAATTATACCATAATTATTTTACTATTTAAAATATATATTTCCAAGGAATATCAAATAACTCATGATATAATAAATTGCAAGAAGGTGTTAATATGCCATCAATTACAACTCATCATATGTTTGCTAAAGAAGTTTTAAATCATTTATCTTTTAAAGAAAAAAGTCATTTTAAAAATGAAGCTTTAATTTATTATACTTTTGCCCAAAGCCATGACTTTTTATTTTACTATACATTTGGCTTCAAAAATGTTTTAAAAATAAGAGAATTAGGACACCATGCCCACCATCATAAAACTGGAGAATATCTAATCAATATTGTGAAAAATATAAAAGAAAAAAAATTAGAAAACAATCCACAAGCTATGGCATATCTTTATGGTTCAATAACCCATTATTGTCTAGATACAACTACTCATCCTTACATCTTTTATAAAACCGGAATTTACCGCCCTGAAAATAAAGATTCAATAAAATACAAAGGGGAACATAACCATATTGAAAAAGACATTGATGCCATATATTATGAAAAATATACCACCAATAAATATAATAAATGTAATATAAGCAAAGAAATAATTGGTAAACCTAAATTCTCTTTAACTCTCACTAACCTTATATCATCTGTTTTTAAAGAAACATATAATGAAGAAAAAATCGGTATATACTACCAAAAAGCAATAAAACATGCCAAAATAATCTCCACTTTAGCTATTAATGATAAACTTGGCTTAAAAAAATCTATCTATACATTAATAGATAAAATAACCAAAAAAAGATTTGGTCTTCTAAATGTTTATAGCACTCATATTTTACATCCAAATATATCATATCTTAATTTAGAACATAAAACATGGAACCATCCTTGTGATAAAAATTTATTATTCCATGACTCTTTTGAAGATTTATACGAAAAAAGTCTAAAAAAATGTCTAAATATTATAAAAGCTATCAATAAAGTTTTATATGAAAACAAAAATATTAATACCTTAACTAAATTAATACCAAATTTAGATTACTCAACTGGTTTTATAGAAGAAAAAAATAAACGCATGGATTACTTTGAATAAACTAAAAATACTTTATTAAGCCATCAACAATTGTTAATGCTACCATTTCTTGATATTCTAAAGTATTTAATAAATCTCGTTCTTTTGGATTAGACAAAAAACCACACTCTATTAAAACTCCTGGTATATTTAATTTCTTAAACATATATATCGTTTCACTTAACTTTTTTTCTTCCATAGGACTTTTTAACTTTTTTCTAAAACTATCTTGCATAACTGAAGCTAA
>CANDCB010000080.1 GCA_947383065.1 uncultured Bacillota bacterium
CCACCACCCCCAAAGACGTCACACTCTTTCCCTACACGACGCTCTTCCGATCTACAAACATTAAATTAATAAAGATGTCTCCTAGTGGACTTAATACACTAGCTTTCTCTCCAAATACCAAGCCAACAATAGCACCGATAATTATAGATATAATTAAAATTATCGTTTGCTTATAATTTGACCATATTTTTTTCATAGTCTTCCTCCTTCATTAATATAATTTTATTCAAAAAAATTCAAAATAGAAAGGTATTTAAATCCACACTAATTAAAAGAAGTATAGTAAAAATCCACAAGTAGTGATAAAATTAAAGTGGTGATTAAATGAAAAAGCAGTATATAAAGTTAAATAATAATGATGAGCATTTAAGCCTTGGAAATTTATTTAGAATTATTAAAGATTCATCAAAAAATAAATTTTCCGCTCTACAAAGTGAACTTTTTTGTATTTTATTCGATTTAGAATCAATAAATGACACTACAGTTAATAATTATTGTGTTGGGTGTCGAAATATTGGTAGTGAGTACAAACAAAAATATCTCAATAAAGAAAAAAGATATCAAAAAGATAAACTTGAATTTACTGATAATATTATTGGCATTTTAAATATTATTGATGGTGTTATTTATAATGGATACCCAAATAAAATAGAATTTATTAATAATAATAAAACAGCTTTAAATTTAGCCAAAAAACTCTATAATCTAGCTAAAAATGATAAACAGACAACTAATGACTTTACAAATAAATTATATAGTTTGATAAATGATGACAATATATATAGTTGTTTAGTAGAAGAATTAATTTTTATCGTTCTTATAAAAAAACAACCAATATATGAAGAAGAATTAAAAAAAGAAGTTTTTGAAGCAGTTTTAAATGATACAAGTATTAGTTCTCTTGATTTACAAGAGTATTTATCTCTTAAATTAAGAGAAGGAATAAATTTTGACTATTCTATGAAAAAATTAGCAGAAAAAGGTAATGCATATGCTAATTTTGAATTAGGTAGTAATGAATATTATGGGTACATTAGTGGATACCCGCGTTATGACAAAGCTTTCCTTTATTTAGAATCAGCTGCAAAATGTAATCATGCTAGTGCTAATTATATGATAGGAAACATGTATATAAGAGGAATGTTAGGTAGTAAGAAAAAATCAGAATTGGAAATAGGTTATAATTATTTATATAAATCATATGAATTAGGTAATATTGCTGCCTGTAATTTAATAGGAAACATGTATTTAAATGGTATTTATCCTTTAAAAAAAGATTTTGACCTAGCCAAAAATTTTTATGAAAAAGCAAGTGCCAATAATTATGCTTTTGCCTTTAATAATTTAGGAAAAATTGGAGAAAATAACGGCAATATTAACTTAGCTTTTGAATTTTATAATAAAGCAGCATTATTAGGCGAAAGCTGGGCTTGTAATAAAGTAGGGGAATTCTTTCGTAAAGGTCTTATAAAAAAAGATATGAAGGAAGCTTTTAATTATTATAATAAAGCCTTAGAAAGTAATTACAGAACTTTATGTTACTATGCTTTTTATAATTTAGCTAAATATTTTTATATTTCTGGTTGTGATAACATTGTTTTAGCAAAAGATGAAATTAAAGCTATGGATTATTTTAAAATAGCAAGCGATAACGGCATTATTGAAGCAAGTGTTGAACTATTTAAAATATATGCTGCTAAATATTTGAAAGAAAGATCAGAAAATGATTTAAAATTATTATATGATTTAAAATTATTAATTGAAAAACATCCCCAATATAATAAAAATATTTGCGAAGATTTAGAATCAACAATGCAAGAATTAAAAAATAAAAGAGCAATAAATATGAGTCTTTTATAATATAGGAGGAAATTATGGAAAAATATGATGAAGATTTTAAAAAATTAAAGGAAAAAGCTCATGAGTTAGCTCATGTAAAAAGACTAAATCCTTATGTTAAATATGGCCATGTTGGAGCGGCTTTAATGACACGTGATGGTAATATTTATACTGGTGTTGCAATAACTTGTACTTGCCAAATTGGCTTTTGTGCTGAGCACTCAGCTATTGCCGAAATGTTAAAAAATAATGAAACAGAAATTGTAAAAATAGTTGCAATGAATTCTAATGTTCCAGTTCCACCATGTGGTCGTTGTCGAGAAATGATTAGAATGGTTAATGAAAAAAACATGGAAGCTCTAGTTATGGTTTCTGAGAATGAAATAGTAAAATTAAAAGATTTATTACCACATGCTTGGACTCTAGATACTTTTGATAAATAAATTTATTTGTTTAGTTAATGTAAACTATCTATATTTTAAGCTTAATAATTTGCTATAATAAGATTAATAAATAAAGTGGTAAGGCAGTGATTATGGTGAAAAGTGTTTATATTCATATACCATTTTGTAAAAGTATATGTAGTTATTGTGATTTTTGTAAAATGTATTATAACAGCTCCTTTGTAACCCAATATTTAAACGCTTTAATTAATGAAATACAGGAAAGATATTTAGGTGAAGAAGTTAGAACTTTGTATATTGGTGGGGGAACTCCTTCTTGTTTGACAATTAAGGACTTAAGATATTTATTTGAAATAATAGACAAATTTAATATGCATTTTTTAGAAGAATTTACTTTCGAGTGTAATTTAAGTGATATTTCTAAAGAACTATTATCACTCTTAAAAGAAAATGGTGTTAACCGTTTAAGTATTGGTATAGAGTCTTTTAACAAAGATAAATTAAAATTTATGGAAAGAAATAATGATTATGAAGATGCAATTTCTAAAATGAAATTAATTAGAAAAATGGGTTTTGATAATGTTAATGTTGATTTTATATATGGTATACCAGGAGAAACATTAAAAGACTTAAAAAAAGATTTAGATTTACTTTTAAAATTAGAACCAGATCATATTAGTACATATTCATTAATAGTAGAAGATAATACAAAAATAGGAAATAATGGAACTATTCCTATTCCCGAAGAACTAGATGCTTCGATGTATGAATATATTTGTGATAAATTGGATTCAAAAAAATATAATCATTATGAAATAAGTAATTTTGCTAAAGCAGGTAAAGAAAGTAAACATAATTTAAATTACTGGAATAATGAAGAATACTTTGGATTTGGCTTAGGCTCTCATGGCTACATTCATGGCGTCAGATATGAAAACACTCGAAGCTTAACAAAATATATTAATGGTAATTTTACTAAATTTGAAGAACTCCTTAATAAAGAAGATAAAATGTATAATGAATTAATGCTTGGCTTCCGTAAAATGGAAGGAATAAATTTAAGAGAATTTTTTGCAAAATATGAAATTAACATGCAAGAAGCATTTGATCTAAAGCAAGCAATAAAAGACGAAGAATTAATTGTCGAGGACGAATATATTTATATCAATCCTGAATTTATCTATGTGATGAATGAAATATTAATTAAAATTTTATAAAAGTGATTTACTTCACTTTTTTTCTTTATGGTATGATATAATAAATTAAGATAGGAGCCTATATAATGAGTAAATTTTTTAATTTGAATGGAAATAAAGAAACAGACATTAATAAAAATAATTCTAATGAAAGTTATATATCTTCTAATAAACCAGAAGAAAGTGAAACTTTCGTTTATAATACCCAAAATAATCCTGGTCAAATAAGCAACCTTGAAAGCATGCAATTAGCAGAAAATTATATAAATAATCAAATTGATTATAGTAATACAGATGTTTTAGAAGAAAATGAAGTATTAGAAGTGCCTAATGTAAATAATAACTCAGATATGTCTTCCAAAATAAATCCAGAATTAGATCCCCTTAATAATGCTAATAATCCTATTCCAGTTAATCCTATATCTCCCAAAAAAGAAGAATTACCAGAAGAAGAATTACCTAAAAATGTTAAAGCTAATATTTTTTCCGTAATTAAAATGATGATAGGTATGGCTTTTACCCCTGGAACAACTATCGTCAATAATTCCAAAAAATATCGTAGCTTTAGTAAAGCGATTGCTATAACTTTATGGATTACTATAGTTACTTTAATTTTATGTATTGGTGTTCGAGTATTAATAGGTTCATTTAATAAAACATACAGTGCTGTAACAGCTTCTTATAAAATAAATTTTGATTTCACTAATATTTTTAATCTAGATAATTACCTTCAATTTTTATTAATTGCCTTTATTATTTCTTTTGTTACTATAATGATATCCTCTTTAATTTATTATGCTTCTTCATTTATAAATAGTAAAGGAGTAGTATTTGGTTCATATCTAATGGTAAGTAATTTAGCTTTACTACCTTTAATAATCGGAGTTGTCGTTTTCTATCCAATAGCTAATCTCTTGTCGACATATATTGGTCTTTTAGTCCTGATTTTTAGTTTTTTATATACATTAATATCTTTTATCATAGGTATAAGTGAAATTTTAACTTTTAAAAATATAAATAGGAAAATATTATATAATGTATTAAATATTTCTGTTATTGTATTAATTATGATTTTCATTTTTGCCATTTTTGTAAACTCTAATATCTTAATATTACCAGAACTAAATTTATAAAAAGTAAGCTTGTTAAAAAAGCTTACTTTTTTTCTAAATATTCTTCTAAAGTTAAATCACCAATTTGCATAGCATCTTCATAACCTATATATCTAATATGCCATGGTTCATATGGATAACCAGTAATATTCTCTTTGTTTTTAGGATATCTAAGTATAAAACCAAAATATTTTAGTGAATCATGTATTTTTTTAAATATTTCTGTTTCTTTTAATAGTTGTTCATTTTCTTCTAACCAACTGCCATCTTTTTTTAAAGCAATATCAATTGCTTGACCAGTATGATGTTCAGACGTCCCAGGCATTGCCACGATTTTTGAGGCATAATCAATACCATATTTTTTCATAAAAGAAAGAAAAATATTTTCTTGTGTTTCTAAACTGCGATAGGCCCCATCAATATCAATTATTATCCCATCTATACGTAGATGAGCTTTTAACATTTCAAAATGTTTAAAAGTTTCACTCTCGATATATTTGGTTTCTTCTTTATAGTTTTCATATTCTACCATTTTAAAGTTTTCAATCATCTTTTCATTAAAATAATGGTCTTTATTAATTAGTAATATCATAAAAATCACCTGTTATTTAAATTATAACACGCTTTTTTGCACTTTTTGAAATGTTTTTGTTGCATTTTATCTTGTGTCTTGATATACTTAACTAGTCAGTTTGCAAGATTATTAAAAAAGCACTTGCAAAGTTGATTAAAGTAAGTTAAAATATAAAAGTCTTAAAGCAAATGGGCTTGTAGCTCAGCTGGTTAGAGCGCACGCCTGATAAGCGTGAGGTCG
>CANDCB010000081.1 GCA_947383065.1 uncultured Bacillota bacterium
TACTATCACCTGCTCTTAGTATATAACATTTAAAACATTTTATCTACACTTTTAGGTACCTTTCCTTTTAGTATAGTTTCAACAATCTTATCCTCTTTTTCTTTAGAAACTTCTTTACCAGTTAAAGAAGATAATGTTTTTACTACACTCCTTAATGATGCTTCATCATTTAAATTCCCTTGTTGTAATTTTGTAGCTAAAGATATTATCGTATCTTTATCTACTTTCGTTTTCTTTTCAACGCGTGAAAAAAATTTATCATCAAAATTCACTTATATCACCTAATATATTCTATGTAATATTCCAAATAAAGATATTAATAATTATTATTTCGCATAAAAATTAAATTTTAAACCATAATAATAATGGTGATAAAATATGGATGAATATAATTATAAATATAATCAAAGAATTGAATGTTGTGTTAAAGATTGTATTCACTGCATAGATGGCTCTAGATGTAATTTAGACAGAATTCAAGTATCTAAAGACATAAGAAATGAAAATACTATGTATAATACAATTTGTCAAAGTTACGAAGAAGAAAGATAAACAACTTAAATAGTTGTTTTTTTCTGTAAAATTAATGATTTATCATAATATTATTTAATAAAGATATCTTATTTATGATATATTTAAGATGAAAAGTTGCAGTGAAAGAAGGATTTTATATGAAGAAAACACATAAAATTAACATAAAAAAAGCAATTATAATTTATAGCATTTTAATAATACCTATTTTAATTATTTCCTTTATTATGATTATGCTTCAAAAAAAAGATTTCATGTTTGAAGTAGAAAATATAATGGTAAATAAGGAAAATTATAACATGTTAATCACATATCCTTTACTAAACGATAATAAATTTAACAAAAAAATAAACAAAATGATTAAAAGTGAAAAAAAAGAATTTCTATCTATTGTAAAAAATGATATGGAATTAGATAATCATCCTTTTGATTATGAACTTAATATAAACTATAGTTATACAACATTTGATAACATATATTCAATTCATTTCAAAAAATTAAGATATACAGGTGGTGCTCACTATGATAGAGATGATATAGTTTTCTATTATGATAAAAAAAGCGATAAAGAGGTAAATTTAGAAGATTTAATAATTGATAAAGAGAAATTTTATAAAATATTAAAAGATGAATCTAAAAAATATTTACTTTCTAATAAAGAAAAATTATCTTTATATTCTGAAGATAATATGATTACTGAGGGCATAAATAACTTAAAATATTTATCATTTAGTGAAGATAGTCTTTGGATAATTTTTCCCCCATATGAAGTTGGACCATGGAGTAGTGGTGAAATTCTAGTTCCCATAAATTACAATTCAATAAAAGATAACTTAAATCAAGATTATTTTGATGTATCATTATTAAAAAATAATGAGAATAATTCTAATAATAACCAAAATAATAACCAAGAAAAACCAAATAATAACAATAATAAAGGAGAAATCAACAATGATAGCAGTAACGTTCAAGCTATAATAAGAGATAGTGCATATTTTAAAGATAAAAAGTTAATTGCCTTAACTTTTGATGATGGTCCCTCTTGGAAAATAACTGAAAACTTTTTAGACGAACTAAACAAAAGAAATGCTAAAGTATCCTTCTTTATGCTTGGAAATAGAGCAAAAAGCCAGGGCAAATTAGTTAAGAGAATATATGAAGAAGGCCATACCATTGGTTCACATACATACGACCATAAAAATCTTAAAAATTTAAAAATAGATGAAGTCATGTATGAAGTTAACGAAACAAATAAAATTTTAAAAAATTTCACAGGAGTTGAACCAAAATACCTAAGACCACCATATGGAAACTACAATAATGAAATTCTAGAAGCAACCAATATGAGCTTCATCTTATGGAATGTTGACACTGAAGACTGGAAGAAAAAAGATAGTGAAAAAGTTGCTCAATATATAATAGATAATGCCAAAGATGGCGATATCATATTATTACATGATTTATACAAAACTTCTATTGAAGGAGCTTTAAAAGCTATTGATGAATTAAAAGATAAAGGTTACGCTTTCGTTTCCTTAGATGAATTAATAAAATTTAAAGGAAAAAATGCTGAAAATCATAAAGCCTACAGATACTTTAAATAACTATTTAAAAAAACTAAGTTTATTTTCTCCAATAAACTTAGTTTTTTTATAATATTAAAGGATTATTATCTATCTCAATATTAACTTTATTATTTAACATATAAATTTCATCTAAATCTTTTAAAGTCTTAAAAAGATTAGAATCTTTTTTATATTTTAAAATTATTTGAAAACGATATATATTATTAATCTTAAACATCGAAGCCGTTGTAGGTCCAAGAATAATTGTCTGTTTAGATAAATTATTTTCTAAATATTTTTTTACTTTTGTTATTTCAAGAGATGCTTCATTATAATCCTTAGAAGCTATTTTAATACTGGTTAAAAAATAATACGGAGGATAATCTAATTTATGACGATTTACCATTGAATTATTACTTCCCCTGGCAAATTACTTCGTCCAGCTCTCCCCGCAACCTGCGACAATAAAGCAAAAGTTCTTTCTCCACTTCGAAAATCTGGAATATTTAAAGTTGCATCAGCATTAATAACTCCAACTAAAGTTACTAAAGGAAAATGCAGTCCTTTTGCAATCATCTGCGTCCCGAGTAAAATATCATATTCATGATTTTTAAACTTATTAATAATATCCTCATGTGCTCCTTTATTTCTTGTTGTATCTGCATCCATTCTCATAATTCGTGCCTCAGGTAATAAACGCTGTAACTCTAATTCTAATTTTTCTGTGCCTAAACCATAATCAGTTAAAGCTTGCTCATGACATTCTGGACATACATTATTTTTTAATACTGTATAACCACAATAATGACATCTTAAATTATTTGTTGATTTATGAAAAGTAAGTGCTATATCACAATAAGGACATTTATAAGTATAACCACAAGATTTACAGGTAATTATAGTTGAGTACCCTCGACGATTTAATAAAAGAATAGACTGTTCTTTTTTTTCTAAGCGATCCTTTAATTTTAACTTTAATTTCTCCGAAAAAATAGTATTAAATCTTTTCATTTCTTTAGTCATATCAACAATTTCTATTTCTGGCAATAAAGAATTTCCTACTCTATTAGGCATACTAATATATTTATAAACTCCTTTTAAAGCCCGTGCCATACTTTCCAAAGAAGGTGTTGCACTACCTAAAACTAAAGGAATATGATTATATTCTTTTCGGTATATTGCCATATCTAAAGCATGATATCGTGGCATTGTATCTTGTTTAAAAGTTTCACTATGTTCTTCATCAATTATAATTAAACCCAGATTAGTTATAGGTGTAAAAATTGCACTACGAGTTCCAACAACTATATGAACCTCATTACGCAAAATCTTCAAATATTCGTCATACTTCTCCCCAACAGACAATCCGCTATGAAATATAGCCACATCATTACCAAAATGACTATAAAACTTATTAATTATTTGGGTCGTCAAAGATATTTCTGGTACCAACATTATAGCCTTCTTATTTTCCTTTATAACTCTTTTAATTAATTCAATATAAACTTCAGTCTTACCAGATCCTGTAACTCCATGTAAAAGATAAGTATCTTCTAAAGCTAAATCAATACTATCAAGAGCATTTTTCTGTTCTTTTGTAAATTCAAATTCTTTTCCCTTAACTTCTTTATTATTTAAACGATAAATTTGTTCATATTCAAGTTTTACTAAACCTTGTTCCATCAAAATATCTAAAGCACTACTAGCTATTGCGCTTTTTAAAACTTTCTTTTCTTTCAATAAAAGGTTTAAAATTTCTATTTGTTTAATACGACGTGGATACTCATTTATATAATTAGCAATTTTTTCTTCACTATTATTTAAAACAACATAAATTAAATACTTTGAATAAGCTCTTTTATGTTCTTTTACTTTTAAAGAACTTGGTAACATTGTCTGATATGCTGTAATTTTAGTACATAAAGTTTTACTTTGAAGGTATACTCCTAAATTCATTAATTCATCATTTAAACAAAAATACTTATCTACAATATCTATTATTTCTTTTAACTCATAATTATCTGCAAAGCTTTCCTTTATACTTGTTACAAAGCCATTAATTATTTTACTTCCAAAAGGTACTAAAACTTTCATCCCAACTTTTATATCATCTTTTAAATTAGAAGGAATTAAATAAGTAAATGTTTTATCTATTGACTTAGCACTATATTCAATTAATACTTCAGCATACATCAAAATTCCTCCTTTATAAATTTTATTATATCATAACTATTTCACTAAACTAGACAATTTTAAAGTAAAATTTAAACGCTATAAAAAGCCAAACTATCTAAAAAAAACAAATATTAACTAAATAACAAAATAAAAAGAACTCTAGTAGTTCCTTTTATTTTAGTGGCATCATTGATGCAGTATCACTAACCCTTTTCTTCTTCTAGAATTAGATTATTGAATCAAGAGCTAATTCTATCATTTCATTTAGAGAAGTAAGTCGTTCTTCGGAAGTTAAAGTACGATTCTTAAAACGTGAATCAGTAGCTGTCAATATTACCGCTGCTTCACGATTAAAAGTATTTGCCACATGTATCAAAGCAAAACTTTCCATTTCTTCACCAAGAATATTTAATTCTTCAGGATAATGGTTCATAATCTTATTATTAAATACATATGGTCCAAAAATATCTGATGTCATAATCGCACCTTTATGCACAGGTAACTTCTTTAATTTAGCAACTTCATATATTTTATTAACTAAGTTCATTGATGGTATAACATAATTTTCTTTATAATTATTATAAATTTTACCATAATTAGACTCAGTATATACTTTATCTGCCAAAATAACCTCCGGAATATCCACACTTTTAGATTCTACACCACAAGTACCTACTCGTATTATCTTTTGTACATTATAAAAATAAAATAGTTCAAAAGCATAAATTCCGCAAGATGCCATTCCCATTCCAGAACCCATAACAGTTACCCTTTTATCTTTATAAAAACCAGTAAACCCTAACATATTTCTAACATCAGTAACCTTCTTAGCTTGCTTTAAAAAATTTTTAGCAATATATTCTGCTCGTAAAGGATCACCTGGTAATATTACAACATCTGCTATATCTTCTTTTTTAGCATTCATATGTATTGGCTCACTATTTGGTTTCATTTTCCTTCCTCCTCTATAATAATATTATATATTAAATATACATTTTTATGTAAAACAAAAAACCATCCATTTACACACAAATGTAAATAGATAG
>CANDCB010000082.1 GCA_947383065.1 uncultured Bacillota bacterium
TTCTTATAGAGTTATTTTAAAATGTTAAATAATTCTAATTATTTAGGAACTAATTTTTTAAATTAATCTGAGTCTTAAAGTTATATTGTGGTAAAATATATATTATAAAGGAGTGAAATAATGGCTGTTAATGTAATAATAAAAAGTAAAGGCTTATTTAAGAAAGAATTTAAGTTAGCTGATATACTTTTAGAAAATATGCGATATGGAATTATGGATGAAGCATTTCGTTTAGAGGAAAATAAAGTTGGGGAATATACAGTAATTTTTAATAAAGATAAGATTTGTCGTGGGTATGAAGTATCTTTTAAAAAAGGAGAAATAGATTTGCGAATGCCATTACCTACGAGTACTTCTGATATTATTTTTTTCTATGATTATGTGAAAATTCTTTGCCAAAAGTTGAAAACTAATAAATTTATTCGAGAAGATATAATGTCATCTTTGGATATGGTAGATGAATATGTAAGATTAGATAGAGAAGCAAGTGTTAAAGCGTTAGAAGAAATAAATAAAAATCTATTAAATGGTGAATATGAAAATATGTATATTTTTGGAGCTATAAATCCTATAGCTCTTGGAAAAAAAGAATTATCTTTTATTGGTAATGATCCAGAAAAGTTAGGAGAACTTGCTAATAATTTACAGAAAAAAGATGTTTATTATGCGAAAGCTAGTGTTTATTCACGAAAAGATGAGACATTATTTGGAGTATATGTATTAACGGAAAATATTTTAAGTGTTATGCCTTTTAAAGCTAAATTATTTATGGCAAATAATGATTTGAAAGTTAATGATTGGTATATTGGTTTTGTAGTAAAAGAAAAGTTAATAGGGTTTATTTCTTATGAAAATTTTATTAAAAATATAAAAAATATACAAGAATATGATAGTGAACATTTTATTATAAAATTAGATGATAAAGAAATAGATAAGCTTCTTAAAGAATATAAAGTTGAGCCTTAGGAAGCTATAAATAAAATTTAGTAGGGAGTGATAAATATTAAAAAGAAGCAAAAAATTATTTTTATTTTTTTAGTTTTGGTTTTGGGTATGTTTATTTCTCTTTTTAGAGGGAATGTGAAACTTCAAGTTACTTATTATGAAGTAGAAAATATAAAAATACCTGCTTCTTTTGATGATTTTAAAATAATACAGTTATCTGATTTTCATAATCCTTCATCTAAAGAATTGATAAATGATATTATTGATGAAATTAAAGAAGAAACACCAGATATTATTACTATAACTGGTGATTTTATTGATGCTCACAAACCTAATATAGATATTGCTATAGATTTTATAAAGGAGATTAAGAGTGTTGCTCCTATTTATTATATTTTAGGGAATCATGAAGTAAGTTACAAAGAATATCCATTTTTAGAAAGTCAGTTGGAAGAAAATGGGGTTATTATTTTAGATAATAAGGTGGAAGTAATTAAATTAGATGGTGATTGTATTAATTTAATGGGGATAAATGATCCTCATCTTGCTCATGAACAATATGTTGATGATGAAATAGCAGTAGAACAAGAAATAAAAGAATTAAATTTTAATAGTGAAAATTATAGTATTTTGTTGTCTCATCGTCCTGAGTTATTTACAGAATATGTTAGCAATAATATTGATTTGGTTTTAACTGGACATGCTCATGGAGGCCAGATTAGAATACCGCTATTGGGTGGTATTTATGCGCCACATCAAGGCTTTTTACCTAAATATACAAGTGGTATATTTAAAGATTCTAATACTTCGATGATTGTTAGTAGAGGAATTGGTAATAGTTTATTCCCTTTAAGAGTAAATAATAATCCAGAACTTATTGTGTTGACTTTGAAAGCGCAAAATTGATGTAATAAATATATCTAGGACATAAAAATTTTTTAATATATAAAAAGTGGCTAACTCTCAAAATGTTTCCTGTTAATATTAATAGTTAAAGTATAAAATGATACTAAGAAAGAGGGATGTTTATGAATCAAGAACGCATTGGGAAGTTTATTGCTAAGTGTCGTAAAGAAAAAAATTTAACACAAAGTGAATTAGCAGCTATTTTAGGAGTATCAGATAAAACGATTAGTAATTGGGAAAATGCTCGATGTATGCCAGATTTATCTTTATTTAAAATTTTATGCCAAGAGCTTGGAATAACAATTAATGAATTAATTAGTGGAGAAAAATTTAAAAAAGAAATTTATCAGGAGAAATTAGAAGAAAATATTATTGATACAATTAATTATTCGGCTAAAAAGGTTTTGGAAAAAGAAAAAATTATATTTGAGTTAATATTGGTGTTTGGTCTTTTTTTAGTCTTTATTGCTTTTACTATTTTTCCATCTGATAGTAGTTGGGGTTCGATATTTTCAGTAATAGGGATTATTATTTCTTTTGTTGGTTTTAATGGACTTAACAAAATTAAAAATACTTTTTTAAAAATTTTAGTAAATTTTAGTTATGTAATAGGGGCTTTTTGTATTTTATTATTAGTTGATTATACAAATGTTTGTTTAAATAATAAACCACCACGTTTTTCTCTTTATAAAGAGGCAGTTTATAATATGATAATTTATAAAACGCCATTTTATAATGTTTATAGAATTAATTTTGATACTACTAATGAATATTATATTATTGATACTAAAAAAGAATATAGTAAAGATAGTGTTCCAATAAGTCCATTTAATAGAAGTAAATCAGGAATTGATAATTTAATAAAATATCAAAATAAATATGTAGGAAATAATAGTAATACTGGTAATTTAATTAATAATTTACCTTTAGCAGAATATGGTTATTCATTTGAAATAGATAGTGATGGTTGTGGTTTAATAATTAATTATCATATGACATATTGGTATATAAAAAATAGTTATTATTTAGAGAAAAGTTTATTTTATAATACAGTATCTTTATTTGCTTTAATAGAGAATTTGGAATATATAGATTATAATTTTAGTGGAAAATCATATAGGATAACTAAGGATTATTTTTTAAGTAATTATGATGATTTTAAATATATAAGTAATAATAATGAAATAAATAAAGGTAATTTTAATTTGTATTTAGAAGATAAGGTAAATGATGAAGAATTCTCTGCTTATTATTTTAAACGTTTTTTTATAAATACAAGTCAAGAAGAAGTAAAGAAAATTATAATTTTAAGAAATAAAAAAGTTTTTAAGGAAATTACTGATAAAAAAATACTTGAAGACTTTGTTGAAGTAATAAATAATGCAGTGAGACTTCCAGAAGGAACATTAATAAACGATGATGGTTATGGATATGAGATTGAATTGTATAGTGATAAAAATGAAATTATTTCTAGATATCTTTTTTGGCAAAGTGGGTATTTAGGTTTCACTGATAAAGAATATAAGTTAAGTTATGATGGATTAGATAAATTAAGAAAATATTTGGATATTATATAATTCTATTTTTTGAAAAAGTTTCTTATATTATGAGAAACTTTTTTAAATTATTAATTAAACATGTGATAAAATATAAGTAGAATTAAAGTTTTTATATAAATAGGAAGTGTATTTAAGAAAGAAGTTGAAGTATGAATAAAGAACAAATTGGGATGCTGATTGCAATATATCGAAAAGAAAAACATTTAACTCAAGGTGAGTTGGCGCATAAGCTGAATGTTCCTAATAGTTATGTTGCTAAATGGGAGTGTGGGGTATGTCTTCCTGATGTTTCTTTATGTAAAAAGTTATGTGATATTTTGGGTGTTTCTTTAAATGACTTTTTTAAAGATGATAAAATAAAAAAACTAGAGTTTAAATATATGGCAGACGATTTAATGAATGTTTTAGAAAATAGTGTTAATAATTTAAAAGAAAAGATTATTTTTTTTAGTCAGAAGTGGCAATATGAACATTTTTGGGAAATGTTTGTAACTACTGTAATAATTTTATTTTTTATTATTTATAGTTTTATTAAAAATAATGGTTATCAATTTTTATTTATATTTATTGGTTTTGTGTTTACGTTAATTGAAAGAAAAAGAATGATGTTATATATTGAAAAGTTTGCGTATGGTAAAGAATCAAAACTTTCTTTGGAAAGTATAAGAAAAAATATAATGGATTTAAATGATTTAAAGGATTTATTAAAAAAGTTTAATTCAAGAGGACAGGCGATTAAATATTTGACGAGAAAGACTAAATATCCTAAAGAAAATTGTCGAGATATGTATGATTTTTTAATGCAAATGAGCTTAAAAAATGTTGAATAAAAATTTTTAAAAGATAATTTGTTATTTACATTTTTTTTATTTGTTGGTAGAATAACAATTGATATATAACATTCGTTATATAAAGGAGAGGAATATGCCACCAGTTAGAAAGTTTGATAAAAAGGATATAATAGATACAGCTTGTCAGATAGCTTTAGAATACGGGCTAGAGGGAATAAACGCACGGAGTATTGCTAAAAATCTTGGCTGTTCTGTCCAGCCAATCTTCCATAACTTTACATCTATGGAAGATTTGAATGAAGAAGTTTATAAAGCTATATATAATAAATATAAAGAATATATGTTAAATGCTCGGCAAAAATCTTATAAGCCTTATAAAGAAATGGGTTTAACATATATTCGTTTTGCGGCAGATTATCCTAATTTTTTTAAAATAATTTTTATGCAACGTACTGATTTTAATGCTGAAAATTTAATATTAAATGATGATATGGGTAATGATGTAATAAAGGCAGGTCAAGAACTTACTGGACTTAGTTTTAATAATCAAAAAGAGTTTCATATTAAAGTTTGGATATTTACACATGGTATTGCTTGCTTAGTTGCTACAAGAACGGTTAAATTTAGTGAATTAGAAATTTCTAATTTATTAGAGGATACGGTTAAACAATTATTAATCGGTTATAAAAAAGAAAAAGGAGAAAATTAATGAAGAATATTATTGAAGTTAAGCATTTAACTAAAGAGTATAAAAAACATAAGGCAGTAACAGCTTTGAATTTTGAAGTTAAAGAGGGTGAGATTCTAGGCCTATTAGGACCAAACGGAAGTGGCAAATCGACTACTATAAACTGTATGTTATCATTATTAAATTATGAAGGGCAAATAAAAATATTTGGCGAAGTTATGTCACCAAATGCTTATGATATAAAAAAAAAAATTGGGGTTATTTTTCAGGATATTGCAGTATTTGATGAGTTGACGGTATATGAAAATATTGATTATTTTTGTGGTCTTTATATTAGTGATAAAGATGTCAGGAAAGAATATGTTGAAGATGCAATTAGTTTAGTTGGGTTAGAAGAATTTATTAAATTTTATCCG
>CANDCB010000083.1 GCA_947383065.1 uncultured Bacillota bacterium
TGCTCTTCCGATCTTAATAATTATCTATTAGAAATATTATGTAAGGAGGATTTATGAACACTGGTATTGTAAAATTTTTTAACAGCGAAAAAGGCTTTGGCTTCATTACTGACGACACAACAAAAAAAGATATATTTGTACATTTTTCAAGTATTAACATTGATGGTTATAAAACACTTGAAGAAGGTCAAAAAGTATCTTATAGTATTGAACAAGATCCTAAAGACGAAACAAAATCTAGAGCTGTAAACGTCACAATAATTAAATAGAACATAACAAATTACGTTATGTTCTTTATATTTTCTAAATTACTATTTATTAATTACTTCTTTAATTTTACTATATTCTCTTAACAACTTATCTTCAATACCTTTAGGACAATTAGCAGGCGAAGTACTAGGTAAACAAATCGATTCTATACCTGTTTTAGGATAAATCAATTTTTGATATAACTTATATGCTGTCTTACCAGTAGTAAAAATATATTGTATCTTCGATTTATTTAATATCAAAGTCAAATCATTAGGAACCGGATTTTTTATTGAACTATCACTCGACGCTTCAATATCACAACTTTTTAAAACATCAAACAAAGCAATTTTATGTTCCAATAAAAATTTAATTTTTTCTTCTTTACTATCACCAATTTCACATTCAAAAACTCTTGACAAAGTCTTCCAAAATCTATTTTTAGGATGTGCATAATAAAATCTTTCTTCTCTTGATTTTAAAGATGGCATTGTTCCTAATATCAACACCTCTGAATCCTTATCATATATTGGCTCTAATGGATGAATTATATTTAACATTTGCAACACCCCATCAAATTTAATTATATTTCAAAATCTAAAATTATAGGCAAATGATCACTATCAGCATTATCTAATACCATAAAATCATTTACTTTAACTTTATCATTTATAAATACATAATCACAAACCATATTCCCTTTATCCAAATCATCATTAAATTTAGGTCTTGTACTCTTTATATTATACTTTTTTATTAAATTTATTAATTGTTCATCTAATAATTTTATACTATCGGTATCGGGTAATAAATTAAAATCACCAACAACAATAACTGGTATATCCTTTCTTATTCTAGACAAAATAAATTCCGATTGAGCAAGCGTTCTTAAATCGCCAATTTTACCTTTATTCCATATTCCATGAACATTAATAATTTGTAATTCTTTACCCCCAACATCAAGTAAAACATTCTGAATTGATCTACACCAATCATCTTCTTTAAAATTAGTTGCATCATAATTATCCCTATATTCATTATAGTAAAATTCATTACTACTTTTAAGAATTTCATACCTAGATAATATTAAAGAACCTTGTTCTGCTAATCCACCAAAATCCCTTATTACTTCCCCATTATCTGTTATACAATCAGCCACATATAAAGGAGCAAAAAAAGAATTAGAATAGCCACTACACAATACCAATTCATTTTTAGATTTATACATATCAAAACAATCTTCACTTAAGGCATTCATTGCTTCTTGAAACGTACAAATTTCAGCATCAACTTTCTTAACTAAATCTAAAACTTTACTTGTATTATCAATTTTAATTCCAATATTAAGATTTAATAATTTCATCTTTATCCTCCCCAAATAACTATAACATAAAATTTATAAATAAAAGATAAAATTATATTAATCATTAAAAAAATTTTGCCAAGGATTTTTTTTCTTTAAACGTTCCTTTATATTTTTTATCGTTATATCATCAGGTTTAATTTTATCTAATTCTTTCCAAAATATCGGACATGAAACAGCAGCCTTCTTCTTTAACCTTAAGGAGTATGGTGCTACACTTGTTGCCCCCTCTTTATTTCTAAAATAATCTATAAATATCTTATTTTTTCTTTTCTCCTTACGCATATTAGTTGTATATTTTTCTGGCCAATTTAAAACCATAACATTAGCTATATCTTCAGCAATTTTTTCACACTTTTTCCATGATATCATACATAGTGGTACATAAATATGATATCCCTTTCCCCCACTAGTTTTTAGATAAGCTTTAAGTCCTAAATCATCTAATATACTTTTTAAATCTTTCACCCCATCTCTTACTTTTTTTAAAGAAAGACCTTCATCAGGATCCAAATCAAAAACTAATATATCTGGCTTCTTATAACTTTTTTGTTTACTACCCCAAATATGAAACTCATAACTATTCATTTGCACTTCTTCCAATAAGCCGTTACCATTTTTAATAAAATAATAATCTGTTGCTTCCCCATTTTTATCTTTTAAAACTTTCTTTCCTATATTATTACTTAAAGTATTTAGATGCTTCATAAAAAAAATTTCATTATCTATGCCATTAGGAGCTCTAACAGTACTAATAAGCCTATCTTCTAAAAAAGGCATCATCCTTTTAACTACAAGTTTATAATAATCCATTATATCCTGTTTAGTAACACGTTCCTTTTTAAATATTATCTTATCAGGATTACTAACTAATATACTTTTAAGTTTATTACTTTCTTTCCCTTCTATTTCTTCCATTGTTTTACCACTTTTAATACTCGTTTTATAATTATTTATTGAATTTTTATTTACATACTCATCTTTTTCTTTAATTACCAACCAATTATCTTCTTTAAATTTAACTAAAGCCCAACTACCTTTCAAACGTTCACCATTTAAAGTAAATTTAATTGGTCCATTAACAAAATCAATATTCCGATTTTTATAAGGCTGCCAAGTTCCTCTATCAAATAACATAACAACCCCTGCGCCATACTCTCCTTTAGGTATCACGCCCTCAAAATTACCATAACTTAAAGGATGATCCTCTACTTTTATTGCTAACCTTTTATCTTGCGTTCTAAAAGATAAACCTTTAGGAACAGCAAAACTCACATAAACTCCATCATACTCTAACCTTAAATCATAATGATCTTTTCTTGCTAAATGATGTTGAATAACAAACTTTAATTTTTTATTACTACTTTTTTTTATCTTACCAACTGGCTCTTTTGTTTTTGTAAAATTTCTTTTATCATTATATTTTTTTAAACTTGTCATTACAAACCTCCTATATATCTTTAAAAACAGGATGCCTTAAATGATTCCCTTTTGTTCGTTCCAAATAAGCAACATGACATGTAATAACTGGTTTAACAAAAAAGATATCTTCATTAAAATCATTAAAATAATTTTTAGTTTCTTTTAATTTTAAAACCTTATTATAAATACTTATTTTTTTCCCAATTGAGACTTTTCCAACAAAATGAAAGATTTTTCTATCATCACTATATTCACCTAATGCTAAAGATAAAATCCCATTTTTCTTTTTTTCATAACCACCTATCAAAAACTCATCACGTTGTATATTTTTTATTTTAATAAAATCATCAGTTCTTTTATTTATATAATACTTACCATCTTTTAATTTTGCTACAATACCTTCTAAATCCATTTTACACACAGTATCAAACAACTTAATCCCTTTATGAAAAACCATTTGTGTTTTAACAAATTCCCCACTATCATCATATTTTTCTAAAATCTTTTTCCTTTCTAATAATGGTAAATCGGTTAAATCTTTATTTTCATAAAGTACATCAAAACAAACAAAAACAACAGGATTTTCTAAAGATTCTCTTAAAATACGATTCTTATCTTTAATACGTATTCTTGTTTGTAAATCAGCTATTGATGGTTTTCCATCAACAAAAGAGGCAATCTCTCCATCAAAAATAACTCTTTTTCCTTTAGGAACTAATTTTTTTATATTTTGTAACTCTGGAAATAAATTAGTTAAATCTTGCTTATTCCTGCTTTGAACATAAATCTCTTTATTAGTCGCAAAAACTACTGCTCTAAAACCATCAAATTTAAGCTCAAAAATATAGTCACTTGAATCAAATGGTTTAGCAATTTCTTTTAACAACATCGGTTTCCAATTTCGCTCTTTCCATATATTAATCATTTACTTTTTCAAACTCTTTTCCAAGGCTTCCATTAAATCACTAATCTGTTTCTTACTTTTTTTCTTAACCGATTTAATTGTTTTTCCATCTAATTTATCTTCAATTGCTTTTCTTATATTATTCTGATATTCATCTTTATATTTACCAGGCTCAAATTTCCCCTTTAAAGAATTTATAAGTTGCATCGCTAAATCTAACTCTTTATCATCTATTTTATAATCACTACTATCTTTTCTTTCATGCACTTCTTCTTCAAAATATAATGTTGTTAAAATTATATTCTGTTCATTAAACCTTAAAATACAATAATAAAACTTACTTCCAATAACTGTCTTCGCTAAAGCAACTAACTTACTCTTTTTAAGAGCTTCACAAAACAAATAATAAGCTTTACCTTTACCTTCCACATCAATATCATAACTTTTTTCAAAATACATTGGATCAATATCTTTTAAAGAAATAAAAGATATTATATCAATTTCTTTTTCATTTTCTGGTTTTAATTTATTAAGTTCTTCTTTTTGAAAAACTATATATTTATTTTGTTCATACTCATAACCCTTAACCAATTCAGCTTCTTTAACCTTAGTTTTACATTTAGAACAATACTTTATATAACTAATTCTATTACCACATTTTTCATGTAATTGATTAAAAGATGTATCATTATTTCTTATAATAGGATTCATCACAACAGGAATATTTACTAAAGCAAAATTAATACTACTATGTATATTTGGCATAATCTTCACCATTTATATTATTTATTATTTTCTATAAATTATGTATTAAAAAAAGCACCTAAGTGCTTAATCTAACTTATTTGTAACATTTATAGAAACATATTTAATTTTTAATGATCTATGCCTAAGAATATCTTTTTTTATTTCTTCTTCAATCTTTGTAACTTTAAAAAGACTTAAATTTGCATCTAATTCTAATCCTAATTGCAACTTATAATAAGAACCATATTCTATTAATATAATATCAAAATCCTTTACTTCTTTTCTTTGACTAATTAACTCTTTAACTTTTGCTATCTGTTCTTCATTATCCTCTACTTCTCCAATAAGTAACAAAGAATTATCTATAATAATTAATATAGCCATTCTAAATATAATAAAACCAATCAATATTGTCCCTACAATATCTGCATACTTTAAAAATGTTAACTTATTAGAAAATTGTAATAATATAGTTATTATCATTACTCCTATTGTTGAATATAAATCAGCTTTTGATTCTGAAACCGAAGTAACTAATAATTGACTATTTATTTTAATTCCAATTTTATTCATAATATATATA
>CANDCB010000084.1 GCA_947383065.1 uncultured Bacillota bacterium
ATGTTGCTATGGGTGGAATATGTGAAGATTATACGGATAGAGTTCACTCAAGCGTTATTGATATAGGAATGAAAGTTTTGGAGACTTTTCCTGGAATGCCATATGTGGGAATTGATTTTATGACGAATAATATATGTGAAAAGCAAAATAGTGAGACATATCGAATTATAGAAATTAATACTGTGCCAGGAATTCATATGCATTTTCGTCCAGCTATTGGAAAGTCACAAAATATTGCTAAATATATGGTGGATTTAATTTATCCAGAGACTAAAGAAAGAAGTGATGGTAATGAATATAAAAAATCTTTTAAAAGATTCTGATGCTTATTATAATAAAAATGATTATTATGAAATTTTTAGTAAGGCTGAAGATAAAGAAAATAAAGTAGCAGATTATCTAAAAAACAAGGTTAATAATAAAATAGTTTTAGATGCAGGGTGTGGTACAGGAAAGTTTTTAAAGATAATTGAGAAGCGAGCTAAAAAATATATTGGTGTTGATTTATCTTTTAATCAGTTAATTAAAGCGCAAGAAAAGAGTAGTAATGAAAATTCAATTTTTATTAAAAGTAATTTAAAAGATATAATGCTTGAAAAAAATTCTGTTGATTTAATAATTTCACCATGGGTTTTAGGAACAATAACGGAGTTAAATGAAAGAAGTAAATGTTTGGAGGAATTAAAAAGAATTTTAAAACCTAAAGGGAAAATTTATTTAATTGAAAATGATATTAATAGTGAGTTTGAAGTAATAAGAGGGCATGATAAAGATTTAAAAACGCAAAAATATAATCAATGGATTTTAGATAATGGTTTTAAAATAAATCAAAGGATTAATACTTTTATGGGATTTAATTCATTAAAGGAGGCTAAAAAATGTTTTGTAGAAATATATGGGAAGGAAAAAGCTGAAAAGATTTATAATAGTAAAATTGAACATAAAATAGTTATTTTTGAGTATATAAAGTAATGGTAAGAGTAATGATAGAAGGTTATTAATTTTTGATAACTTTCTTTTTTTATTTTAAATGGAATTAAAACTTTGTATAAAAACGATACTAAGTGTATTGACAAAATGTATACTTAGTATTAAAATGTAACTATGTTAGGAGATGATTAAAAAACTGTATTGTTTAAAATTCCTAAAGTAATTTATTATTAAAAAAAGAAAAGAGATGTTTTATGAAAGTTTTAGAAAAAGGACGTGGCTGGAGTTTAAAACAAGTATGTACTGGTAAAGGTAATGGTAATGGAGGATGTGGTGCTAAATTATTGATTGAAAGAGGCGATATTTATGTGACTCATTCTTATGATTATGGTGGTGGTCATGAAAGATTTTTTACTTTTATATGCCCCGAGTGTGGGGTGAAAACTGATATTCCGGTAATTAAATTACCTAGTTTAGTTATTGATGAGGCATTAGATATGCCAAAAGAAATGTTATATAGTGATAGAAAACTTGTTAAATAATATTATTTAATGAAAAGTTTAGAGAGAAGAAGTTTTATGGAATTGCTACTTAAAGATTGGAATATTAAATATTATTGTTTAGGGGTAAATAAAAATGGCGATGGATGTGGGGCTTTATTAGAAATAGAGGCTCAAGATATATATGCAATTATAAAGTTATTGAAAAAAGAAAGTTCTAATACTTCAATATTATTACCAGAATATTACTATACTTTTAGATGTCCATGTTGTAATATAGAAACAGAGATAACTTCATTTTTACCCCCAGAGGTTAGAAAAAATGTTCTTCTTAAGTTAAAAAGAAGTCTTAAGGAAATAAAAATAAATGGAAATGGCAGGATATATTTATGAAAAAATTATTGAATGTTTGTTATGCAACTGATCTTCTTATTTTTGGAATTGATAGTAGAAAGACATCGAATACGAGGGCGCTTCCTAAGAAATATTTAAGTATTTTACTAGTAAAAAGAAATAAAAATCCTTTTGTTAATCAATGGTGTTTACCAGGTGGATTTGTTGATAAAAATGAAACATCTTTTGAAGCGAGTAGCAGAGTTTTAAAAAAAGAAACTAATCTTGAAAAAGTATATATGCAGCAATTACAAGTAAATGATAATGTTAATAGAGATCCACGTGGTAGAGTAGTGTCAGTTTCTTATATGGCTTTAGTAGATAGAACTTTGCTCACTACTAATTTAAATAATGATGCATGTTGGTTTGATATTGAGATTAATGAAAATTTAGAAAATATGAAGGTTAAATTATCTAATGAATCTGAATGTTTAGATTTTATTGTTCAAAAAAATTTAATTGATAAAAAAAGTGCAAATTATCAATATGATGTCGTTTTAAAAAGTGCTTTGGCTTTTGATCATGATGAAATTATTATAAAAGGGTTGATGGAGTTACGTAATAAAGTAAATAATACTGATATTGTTTTTAATTTAATGCCTGATAAATTTACTATTGGGGAATTAAAGCAAGTTTATGAGTTACTTTTAAATAAAAAGTTAATAAATTCAGCGTTTAGGAGGACTATTGCTGAAAAAGTCGTTTTAACAGAAGAAATGATAAAAACAGGGGGACATAGACCATCATTTTTGTGTAAATATAAAGATTTTTAAATAAATAAAAGGAGTTTTAATAAATGCAAGAAATAATTGATATATATGATTCAAAAAAGGGAATTAATATTAAAAAGACTATAAGTAAAGATGAAGCTCATCAAAAAGGGATATGGCATAGTTCTGTTCATATATTATTAGTAAATAAAGAACATACTAAAATTCTTCTTCAAAAAAGGTGTATGAAGAAAAAATTTTTTCCAAATATGTGGGATATAACAGTAGGAGGGCATATTAAAGCTGGTGAAATGCCTGATGATGGAGCCAAAAGAGAGTTTAATGAGGAACTAGGTTTAGATTTTCAAAATTATGAATTTAAATATTTAACTAAAATAAAGGAAGAATTTTTAGATAATAATATTAATAGTAAAGAGATTGTTTTTGTATACTTAGTAGAAGCAAATGTTAATGTTAATGATATAATTTTGTTGCAAGAAGAAGTAAGTGAAGTAAAATGGTTTTCTAAAGAAGAATTAATTAATTTAATTGAGACTAAAAAGATAATAAATCATTTAGAAGAATTTAAAATATTATTAGAAATATTAAATTAAAATTATTTTTTGAATATTGATATTAGATAAGTGATATATAATTAAAATGAGGTGTTTTACATGTTAAATAAATATTATACTTTTGATGATTTAAATAATTTTCCTGAAATAGTTCATCTTTATACTACTAAACCTTTTGATTTTTCTTTAGAAAGAGTAGGGACTAAGGGAATTGAAAAAGGTTTTAAAGAAATAGAAAAAGATTTGCATTATAAATTTAATAAAATAGTAATGCCTATTCAAACGCATACTGATGTTGTAAAAATTGTTGATAGTACTAATATAAATGATGAATTTAATGATGTTGATGGTTTAATAACTAATATGAAAAATGTTGCTTTAGTAACTAAGACAGCAGATTGTCAGAGTATTTTATTATATGATCCTTTAAAGAAAGTTATTGGGAATATTCATAGCGGATGGAGAGGAACTTTAAATAAAATTATTAAAAATGCTATAGATTTAATGGTTAATGAGTTTGGCTGTGAGCCT
This sequence comes from uncultured Bacillota bacterium, assembly GCA_947383065.1. Next base: position 3,640 of record CANDCB010000084.1, read on the forward strand.
CAAAATATAAGAGCTTGTATTTGTCCGAGTATTATGAAATGTTGTTTTGAAGTTTCGGAAGATGTAGAAGAAATGTTTAGAATAAATTTTAAAGAAATTAATGATTTTATAACTCTAGGTGAAATTAAGGATAAAAAACAAAAATATTATATTGATACAATAAAGGTAAATAAGAATGTTCTTATTGATTTGGGTCTAAAAGAAGAAAATATTTCTGTATCTAATTTGTGTACAAAATGTAATAGTAATGTTTTTCATTCATATCGTGCTGCTTTAAAAGAATCAGGAAGAAATATTGCTTTGATTTGTATTAAAGAATAAAAATATATGTAGATTAATAAAGTTTTTGATATTCAGGCTAAGAATGTAAATGTTAAGATTAGTTGACAAATTTCCAACTGCTATTGGTAGAATATTTAAAATATATTTAATATAATTTTTCTGAGGTGAGAAAAATGAACATAGGGGAAAGACTATTAAAATTAAGAAAAGAAAAAGGTTTGTCTCAAGAAGAAGTTGCTAATATTTTAGGGGTATCAAGGCAAACTATTTCAAAATGGGAAACAGGTGAATCTAATCCTGATTTCGATAAAATAATACCATTGTGTGAACTTTATAATATTAGTACTGATGAACTTATTAAAGGTTCTACTGGTGAAAAAAAAGAGATTAAAGAGGAAATTTTGGATGAAAAAATAAGTGATAATGAATTAGAAGCTAAAAAGCCAAATAAAATGTTTACAAAGGAATATAAAAAATATGAGCCTTTAGTAGTTTCAGTAAGTGTATTTTTATATTTTATATCTGTTGTTTGGATTATTTTTATAGAAAGTTTAAATGTCATAAGTGATGAATTAATGATTAGTATTTTCATGATAATAGTAGCAATTCCAACATGTATATTAATTTATTATTATTTGTCAGTTGGAAATCATCGTCATTATTTAAAAGAACAAATGAAATTAGAAAAAATTGATGAAGAAGTTATAGAAAAGCAAAAAAAATATAAAGATTTAGATGATATTATTGCTTTAGTATTTGTGATTTTATATTTATATATAAGCTTTAGTACAGGTGGTTGGTATATAACTTGGATATTATGGGTTGTTTATTCTTTAGTGCTTAAAATAATTCATTTAATTTTAAATGCAAAAGGAGCTAATAAAGATGGAGAATAATGTAATTGTTAAATTAATTTTATATGTCATTTTAGTTATTGTTTTATTAACTTTTATGGTATTTGTTCTTTTTAAAAAGGAATTTAAGTTTTCTTTTTGGGATTATGAAAAAGTTGAACTATATAATAATGGTTTTAGTGTAGAGGGGATTGAAAAACTGGATGTTGATCTCATATCAACAGATGTTAATGTTTATTATGCAGATATTGATGAAGTTAGAGTAGTTATTAATGGAAAAGAAGATAGAGAAGATAAATATATAGTTAGTAAAGAAAATAATATGATTCAGATAAAAGAGAAGTCATATATTAATTTTTGTTTTGGGTTTTGTTTTTATGATGAGGAAGTAATAATTTTTTTGCCTGAAAGTTTTAATAAAGATATAAAGGTAAAAGAAACTTCTGGAGATGTAAGAATAAATGAATCTTTTGATAG
>CANDCB010000085.1 GCA_947383065.1 uncultured Bacillota bacterium
TATCTGAAATGGGGTTAATTGGTTTATCAGCCAGTAAAATAGCTGAATATGACGAGATGCTAGATGCTATTATTCCGTTTAGTGATGTTTATCCCGAAATGGAATATTCTTATCGTGCAACAAGAAAATTTGAAATGCCTTTTACTTTCGAAGATTATGAAGACATTGATAGCTATGAAGATATGGTAAGTATTGAATCTTTAGATAGTGATGAAGAAAAAGCACTTACGAATATTTATAAAGGAAATTTAAAAGAAGTTATAAGTACATTAAGCGACCGTGAAAAAAAAGTTCTTACTTTAAGATATGGTTTAGAAGATGGAATTGAAAGAAGTTTAAGAGAAATAGGAAAAATTATTCATGTTGGCCCAGAACGTGTAAGACAAATTGAAGCCAAAGCTTTATGGCGTTTAAGACATCCTACACGTGCAAGGAAATTGCTATCTGTAAATAAAAAATCTTTTAATCCATCTTTGCTTGAGCAGAGTTTAGAAGAAAAAATAACTAGAAAAATAACTGAGCTTTGCTTAAGCGGCATTAATCCTAAAAGTATTATTAAATTTTTAAACATGAACGGTTGTGATACTGATCATACAAATTTAATTTACTATTTAGATTTTATAAAATCAATATTATTAGTAGCTAAAGAAAGTAATTATGATTGCATGTTCGTTAGAGAAATAATATGGGAAAAGAGAGATATTTTATTACCATACAAATTATTAAAAACAATATGTGAAAATTATGTTACTTTAGAAGAATATATAAATAATTGTTTATCATTTTATTGGTCTGATGATGGTAAAAAATTAAGCAAAAAAATAAGACAAGAATATGATGCAAGCTCTGTTTAGTAAGCATCTTTATTCTTGTTTTTTATTTTACGATATCTTTTTCATCTAATTCTAAATCACGTCTTGTTAATATTTCATAGCCATTTTTCGTTACTAATACTGTATGCTCAAAATGTGCACTATTAGAATCATCATCCGTACATATAGTCCAGTCATCATCTAACATATAAATATCTTTACTACCAAGATTAAGCATAGGCTCAATAGCAATAACATTCCCAGCATGTAAAATAGGACCTTTATGTTCTTTTCCATAATTAGGGATATCAGGTTCTAAATGTACTTTATCGCCAACTCCATGACCGACTAACTCTCTAACAACCCCTAAGTTATAATTTTTAGCTACCCGTTCAATAGCGTGGCTTATATCTCCAACTTGGCATCCATCATGAACTGCTTCTAAACCAGCCATTAACGCTTCTTCTGTTCTTTTTAATAATTTAATGTCTGCTAATTTACCTTCACCAACTATATAACTCCAAGCGGAATCTCCATGATAACCTTTATAGCAAGCACCAATATCCAATTTCAAAATATCCCCATTTTTTAATTTTCTGCTTCCTGGTATTCCATGTACCACTTCATTATTTATACTGATACAAATGCTTCCAGGGAAACCATATAAATTTTCAAAAGAACAAGTGCATCCTTTACTTTCGATAAATTTTTTAGCTAAAATATCTAATTCTTTAGTTGTAATTCCTGGTTTTATAAATTGCATTAAATACTTATGAGTAAGACCAACTATTCTCCCAGCTTCTCTTAACTTTGCAATTTCTTCTTCATTTCTTACAGCAATCATTTATTCATCTCCAATGCATAATCATTATAGCATAATTTAAATATAGCTTGTAAATTTTTATGAATTTGATACAATTAGATGGAAATAGGGTAGATGACTATGAAAATAATTATTGTAGGAATAGGAAAACTTGGTGGCTATCTAGCCAAGAACCTTGTTAAAGATGATAATGAAATTACTGTTATTGATAAAGACTTTAAATCTAGTCAAGAAGTTATTAATAATGAGGACTTAAATTATATTGTCGGTAATGGTTTAGATTCTAACATATTAATAGAAGCAGGAGTTAAAGATGCTGATTTATTAATTAGTGTTATGGAAAGTGATGAACAAAATGTTATGTGTACACTTCTAGGTAAAAAACTAGGTGCTCATCATACAATAGCCAGAATAAGAACTCCAGAATATGCTAGTTCTATTGATATATTAAAAGAAGACCTAGGCCTTTCTATGGTAATAAATCCAGAATCTCTTGCGGCCAATCATATTGCTAATGTTTTAAATACTCCAAGTGCCATAGATACAATTACTTTCTTTAAAGGTCGAATTAGAATGATTTCTTTAAAAATTAAAGAAAATTCAAAATTAATCGGGCTAACAATACATAGTTTAGCTAAAAAATCTAATAGTGGTATTATTGTTTGTGCTATTGAAAGAAATGGCGCGATTATTATTCCAAGTGGAAACGTAAAACTAGAAAATAATGATAAACTCCATATTACAGGTAAATTAAGTGATATTCATGAATTTTTAAAATACTCCAATTTAATTACTTCAAAAATTAAAAAAGTTATAATTAGTGGTGGTTCAAATACTGCCATATATCTTGCCAAAATATTACTAGAAATGAAAATGGATGTTAAAATAATCGACATAAATCAAGAAAGATGTGAATTCTTAAGTGAAGTTTTACCCAAAGCCCTAATAATAAATGGCGATGTATCAGATCAAAATATTTTATATGAAGAAGGAATATTAAAATGTGATGCTTTTATTTCATTAAACAGTATTGATGAAGAAAATATTGTTTATTCCATGTTTGCTTCTAGTTTAAATGTGCCCAAAATTATTACTAAAGTCAATCATATAAATCTTAGTAGTGTTCTTGAAAAAGCCAACATTGATACTATTATAACCCCTCATAAAATAGCTACTAATCAGATAGTAAAATATGTAAGAGCTATGCAAAATAGTGAAGCTAGTAGTTGTGAATCAATATATAAGTTTGACGATGAGCAATTTGAAATGCTTGAATTTAAAATAAAAAGTGACTTTGCTAAATTAAATATAAAAATAAAAGATATCGCTTTAAAAGAAGGTATTTTAATTATCGCCATTTTAAGAGAAAAAAATATAATATTTCCAAATGGTAATGACGAGATAAAAAATCAAGATACAATAATAGTTATAAGTAGTAAATTAAATATCAAAGATATAAATGATATACTGGAGAGATAATATGAAAGATAACTTAATATTTAAGTATATTGGTAAAGTCTTAATAGGATTTGCATTACTTTTGCTTTGCCCGTTAGTTGTTTCAATAATAAATAAAGAAAACTTTTTAGCTTTTTTTATTTCTTTAGTCATTAGTTTAGTTATTGGCCTCTTACTAAATAGTATAAAAACTCCCAATAGAATATTATATGCTAAAGATGGTTTTGCCATTGTTGCTATTTCCTGGATTTTAATTAGTATTATAGGGGCTATTCCTTTTGTTATAGATGTTAAAATTTCCTTTGCTGATGCTTTCTTTGAGGCCGTTTCTGGTTTGACAACGACCGGAGCAACAATTTTTCAAGATGTTGAGCATTTATCTAAAGGAATTCTTTTTTGGCGAAGCTTTATGCATTTTATTGGGGGTATGGGTGTTTTAGCTTTTGTGATGGCTATCGTTCCATTGTCTAAAAATGATAAATCAATGCACGTTTTAAAAGCAGAAATGCCTGGACCTAGTGTGGCTAAATTAGTGCCTGGAATTAAAAAAACTTTATTTTATTTATATTTTATATATATTGGCTTAACAACTCTTGAATTTATCTTATTACTTATAGGAGGCATGAACTCTTTTGATAGTTTACTAATTTCTTTTGGAACAGCTGGAACAGGCGGATTTTCCGTTTTAAATACCAGTCTAGCAACATATTCAGAATTTAATAAATGGGTTGTAACAATATTTATGTTTTTATTTGGTATTAATTTTAATATTTATTTTTTAGTTTTAATGAAAGATTTTAAAACAGCCTTAAAAAGTGAAGAACTAAAAGCCTATTTTATAATTTATTTATTATCTTGTCTTCTTATTTTTATAAATACCTTTAGTTTATTTGCTAACTTTAAAGAAGCTATTCTACAAATTATGTTTCATGTATCATCAATCATGACCAGTACAGGTTATAGTATTGGTGATATTAATATATATCCTACAACAAGTCGTATAATTCTTCTTTTTCTAATGCTAGTTAGTGCTTGTGCAGGTAGTACCTGTGGTGGCTTTAAAGTCTCAAGACTATTAATTATACTGAAAACTATAAAAAGAGATATCTTAAAAGTTATACATCCCAATAGTATTAGAACAATTAATTTTGAGGGTAAAGTTTTAGAAGAATCAACTATAAAAAGTACCCAAACATTTATGTTTTTATATGCCGCTTTAATTATCTTAATCATGTTCATAGTAAGTTTTGATTCATTAGCACTTAGTTTAGAACAAACCATTAATGCTGTTTTTACAACATTTGCTAATGTTGGTCTATGTTTTGACATATCATCATTTACGGATTTCAGTAGTTTGTCAAAAATTGTTCTAAGTTTAGGAATGATTATGGGACGTTTAGAAATATTCCCAATTATAGCTTTATTTACTAATTTTAAAAAATAATATTTAATTTTTTACTTAAACTTTTTAAATCTTTTTTAATAAACTTTAAGTATTTATTTCTATGCAAAACGAATAAAATGTATTAAAATATTAAAAGCAAACGTGATTTAATTTTAAATTCACTTATAATTAGAAAGAAGATGCAAGATGTTAGAATTAAAGAATGTAACAAAAGTTTATGAAGTAGCAGGTACAAAGCAAAAAGCTCTTAATAAAATTAACATTAAATTTCGTCAAAATGAATTTGTCTCTATTTTAGGTCAAAGTGGTAGTGGTAAGACAACTATGTTAAATATAATTGGTGGTTTAGATCAATATACTAGTGGTGATTTAATAATTAATGGAATTTCTACAAAACAATTTAAAGACCGTGATTGGGATTTATATCGTAATCACCGCGTAGGTTTTGTTTTTCAAAGCTACAACTTAATTCCTCATCAAACAGCACTACAAAACGTTGAATTAGCTTTAACTTTATCAGGTATAAGTAAAGAGGAAAGAAGAAAAAGAGCAACATCTGTTTTGAAAAAGGTTGGGCTAGAACGTCAAATGCACAAACGCCCAAATCAAATGTCAGGTGGCCAAATGCAAAGAATAGCGATTGCTAGAGCCTTAGTTAATGACCCAGATATTTTATTAGCTGATGAACCTACAGGAGATCGGAAGAGCACACGTCTGAACTCCAGTCACGGTACCTTATCTC
>CANDCB010000086.1 GCA_947383065.1 uncultured Bacillota bacterium
AGTAAAGTTGAGTTAAAAAGAGTAAATATTAATTATACTTTTTTTACTGGTTTTGCCGGTCTTATTAAATTAAAACATATGCTTGATAATAATGAAATTAAAACCGATAAACAAATAGTTTTTGTTTACGATGAGATATTTACAGAACTTCAAAAGAATTCAAAATTAAATAAAGAGGTTATCGACTTTTTGTGTCAAATGCGTAAACGACAAATAATATTTCTTACGACTGCTCAGGAATGGGCTGAAATACCTCTTACTTTTAGAAGATTTTGTCGATATGAAATTAAGTGTAATATGATTAACTTTTTTGGACTTGGTTTATTAATTAAAGAATTTCATGACGCCGAAAATATGAAATGGTCGGATGAAGACCAAGAACATATAGCTCCATTGGTTGAAACTACACTTACAAAGTGTCGTAAATATATTGCTAATTCTTACAATACTTATTTGCGAATTTCGTCTGTGACGCCCCAAGCGTCCACAGAAGAAAAAGCAAACTAAATTTTTGGTTTATTTATTTTGATAAATAGCGTAGTCTTTTATCAAAATAAATAAATCTTGTTTGCTTTAGCAAACTTATAATTTTACTATTTTTATTTAAAAATAGCACATGCGCCGCGTGCTGCGTATAAGCGCATGTGTGTAACTGTGCAATTTTAATTTTTATATTATTGAAAGGACTTAAAAATGGAAAAACAAGAAAAAAGGAGATTATATGAAATAATAGCTTATAGTGAATATTTTACAGAGTTAATGTACAATGTTATGCAATTAAAAGGTTTGCGATGGTATTGGGTTTATCATGATAAAGATTTAAAAGACGATGGTTCAATAAAAGACCCCCATTATCACATATTAATTTATTTTGATAATGCTAAAACTTTATCTTCTTTAATGAAAAATATAAAATTTGATAAGCAAGAAAAAATAAAGTTTTTTAAAAAAGGTAGTGATGATGGACGTTTAGATTATCGTGTAAGATATTTGATACATTATAAATCTTTTGACGCTAAAAAGCATGAATACTCTTTAACAGATATACATACAAACGATGCTACAATTGATAGATTTTTTCTTGATAATGAAAATCAAGAGTTAAATGATATTACTATGATATTTGATTATTTTGATAATAAAGAAGACGTTTCTTTAAGCTATAGAAATTTTTTAAATTATATTTTGTCTAATAATTTATGGTCAACTTATAGAAGAAATGCTTATGTTTTAAATAGATTATTTGATGAACACAACGCCGATTTAAAAGATGAAGTTCTTCGTATTTTTAGATAATCTTAACGGATTCTACTTATAAATATATCATCTTTTAATATCTCGATGCCTTATAGATGCCTAAATTATGCTAAAAAAACAATTTTTAGATGTAGAGCGTAGCTTCTGATCTAAAAATTGTATATTAAAAAATCTTATTATTTGTTATAATCATTAATGAAAGGTAGATGATGTTTGACAAGATAGAAAAAATAAATATAATAACCTCTTAAGAAAGAGGTGATAGTATGCTCTTTGAAGAAGCATACAAAGAATATTTAATATATGCTAGAAACCAGCATAAAAAACAAGGTTTTATTACTCTCGAAAGCAAATTAAGAAATTGGGTTTACCCATTTTTTAAAGATTTTAATATTGAAGATATTAAAATACAAGATATTTTAAATTGGCAAAATGAATTATATTCTAAAAACTTTAAAAATAGTTATTTAGAAAGTATTTATACTCATTTTAATACTTTGTATGATTATTTTGTAAAAATGTCTTATACGTCTTTAAATTTAGTTCACCAGGTTGGACAATTTAAGAAAAAATTTGAAGAAAAGCATGTTGATTTTTATAATTATAGTGAATTTAATTTATTTATTAAATTTGTAGATAATATTATTTATAAACTTTTTTTTGAATTTATGTATTTTACTGGTTGTCGCCCTGGCGAAGCTCTTGCTTTAAAATTTAGCGATATACATGGAAATTATGTTCATATATCAAAAAGTATGACTAATAAAGGTGGTCGTAGTTTAGATACTCCTAAGAATTTTTCAAGTATTCGTGATGTCTTAATAGATAAATCTTTAATTACTAAACTTAATAAACTATATAAATATTATATCGGTAAATATAAAAGTTCGAGATACGATTATTTTATTTTTGGTGGTTTAAAACCTTTATCTGTTACAACTATTAATCGATATAAAAATAAAGCTTGTACTAAAGCTAATATAAGACCTATTACATTACATCAATTTAGACATAGTCATGCAACTTTATTACTTCAAAAAGGTATTATGATAAATGAAATAAGTCGACGTTTAGGTCATAGTAATTCAAGTACTACTTTAGATATTTATTGTCATACTGATTTGACGCAAGAAAAAAGAGTTCTTAGAACTCTCAATTCTGTTAGATTTAATATTTTTATTACCCTCGAAAGCAAATTAAAATATTTTATCTATATACTAAAGCGTTAGCTTTAATATCTAATTAATGGTCGAGAAGACAGGATTCGAACCTGCGACCCCTAGTTCCCAAAACTAGTGCACTACCAAGCTGTGCTACTTCTCGATTATATATGGTGCGCCCAAAGGGAGTCGAACCCCTAACCTTTTGATCCGTAGTCAAATGCTCTATCCAATTGAGCTATGAGCGCATTCAATCGAATCGCTTTTCATAAACGCAAACTCATTATATCTTTATTTTATGCAAAAAGCAAGATTTTTTTGATAAATTATCTTTTTTTTCAAAAATATTATAAATTATTTATTAAAAAATTTTAAGTATCATAGTTAGTAAGGATATATATAAATTTAGTTTTTAAGATAATTTTAGATATTAACGAAAAGAAAAAAGCTTCGTATTTACGAAGCTTAAATCACAAAATGGTGACCCGCATGAGATTCGAACTCATGACCCTTTGATTAAAAGTCAAATGCTCTACCGACTGAGCTAGCGGATCAAGAATGGCTGCCTTGGATGGACTCGAACCATCGGAATGTCAGAGTCAAAGTCTGATGCCTTACCACTTGGCTACAAGGCAATACAGAAATGGTGGGAGGACATGGATTTGAACCATGGAACCCGAAGGAACAGATTTACAGTCTGCCGCGTTTGACCACTTCGCTAACCCTCCATAAAGTGGTGCCGACAGAGGGAGTCGAACCCCCAACCTACTGATTACAAGTCAGTTGCGCTGCCAGTTACGCTATGTCGGCAAAAAAAATGGTGGGCGATATAGGACTCGAACCTATGACCCCCTGCTTGTAAGGCAGGTGCTCTAACCAACTGAGCTAATCGCCCGAAATTGCTCTGGACATGTCTAAGTATACCAATTAAAGGTTTAATTGTCAACTAATTTCTTAATAATTAATATTGAATTTATCCAACAAATTCCCAAGACAATCATATTATAACTTAAAAAATAAAAAAGTCCAATAGTTTTTTTATTTTTATATACTATTTTTGAATGTTTGTCTATATTTATTAATAGTTTCACTAACATTAAACCAATATATACTTGTTAATATTCCATCTGTTGGATCAATTTCTGTTCTTGTTAATTCTCCTCCTAATGCTTGCATAGTTTTTGCAGAACCAAGGTTATTAACATCACAATCAAGCATAACCTTATCTAAGCCTAATTTCTGAGCTTCAATTAACCCTAAGTATAGATTAATTTTATTGTATCCCTTTTTTCTTTCTGTTGGGCGTATTCCATAACCGATGTTTCCACCAAATTTTTTCATTTCTTCTGTTAAGTTCCATCTAACGTTTATTGTCCCAACTATCTTATTATCATTTTTTCTAATTAATAAAAAGGTTTTTGATTGACATCTTCCTAATTTCTTCGCATATTCTTCATATTGCATATTTAAACATCTTTCTAATGCCTGTTCAAAAGTATATCCATCTAATATTTTATCTAATGAACCTGTACCATTAATATCTGAGTTATAACTTACAAATTCATTAATATAGTCAATTATCTCATTTTTTCTTTTAGTTGATGGAATTTCTAAATAAAATTTTTCTATGTTTTCACATCCAATCTTAAACAAAATTACTTTTATATATTTTAACATGTTTTTTTAATTTAAAAATAATAATTTTTAATAATGATTTTCTGTTAACTTTGAATTAGGTTTTCTTTAATTGAAGTGGGATGGGTTAAATAATTTATTTTGAAATACTTATTTTAATTATCGTTTTATTTTTGTTGTATAGTAATTTATAAAAAAGGCGCTAAACTTACTTTTGTAGATTAGGTTCTAATCAAATTTTAATCTAATACTAAATACGAAAAGAATAAGTGTTTTTTTTATAAAGTTTCTTGTTGTTTAGCCTAATGTAAAAACGACTTTTTGACAAGTCGCTTTCTCTGTTCATTTCTAGTAAATATTAATTTGGTGTCCGATAGAGAGAAAAAAACAACTTTAAAATCTAAATAAGAAATTTGTTAATACTTGATAAATTTCAGGTCGTTCAACAAGTTCTTGATTTTCTATCATTTTTTGTATTGTAGATAAATCTACAAATTTGACAGCTTGTACTTCTTCCTTTTGAAAATACAAAGTTTTATCATCTACACCTGATGTTCTTAAAATAAAGAAATCATAAAATTGTCTATCATTAAAATCTTCTTTAAATTTCTGTTCTTTTCTAAAGCAATACATATATCTAAAATCTTTTATTTCAGTTCTATATCCAAGAAGGACACTTACTTCTTCATTTATTTCACGTGCTGCAGCAGATAAAGAATCCTGTCCAGCAGATATATGTCCAGCAACAGAAATATCCCACATTCCAGCATTTTTTTCTTTATTTTTACTTCTTTGTTGTAATAATATTTCATTTTTTTCGTTAATAATCGCTACTACGATTGCTCTATGCCACAAACCTTTTTTATGGACTTCGTTTCTTGGTAAAATTTCACCTGTTAGCACTCCATCTTCATTAAGTACATCAATTAATTCAGTAGTCATATTTATTCCTCCATCAGTTGTATATTCTTTATGACAATATACAAGCGTTTACTAAATTGACATTATCAATTTAATTTCTATAAAAGTTATATCAAAATTTTTAATAAAT
>CANDCB010000087.1 GCA_947383065.1 uncultured Bacillota bacterium
AAGTTATATCTTCTTAGTAGAAAAAAGAAGAATAAGAATAAAGAAATTTTAATAAATAAACGCGGAATATATAAAAACTACAAATAAATTCAATATAACTACTATAAATTAATTTAAATTACAAATTTCTTTAATAAAATATATTCCGCATTACTTATAAAGCTAAATGGAAATAAAGTTCATTTGGCTTTTTTATTTTACTAGTTTTAGAAAAGTATACATGTTATAATTATTTTAGAAATAAAAGTAAAAGGTAGGGAGAAGGAGTTAAATGAAAAAACAAATTGAGCAAGATAGCTTAAGATTGATGGTCTTTAAAAGTGCGGAGGATTTAGGAAATAAAATAGATGAGCATTTATTAGAAATGTATGGCTTAGATAAGGAAAAATATACTTTTATTGTTCCTGTTAAAGAAAATTTTTTTGAAGATGGACATTTTAAAGTTGAAATAAATGAGACTGTTCGAGGGAAAGATATGTATGTTTTAACGGATATTGGTAATTATAGTATTGAATACAAAATGCATGGATTAATTAATCATACTAGTCCAAATGATTTGATGGTAGAATTAAAAGATGGTATTGGAGCTTGTAATTGTCATGCTAAAAGTATTAATATTGTTATGCCTTTATTATATGGAGGAAGACAACATAGAAGAAATACGCGAGAAAATCTTTTATGTGGGATGATTCTACATGAAATAGATAATATGAGTAGAGTTAGAAGTTTTATAACTTTTGATGCTCATGATCAGGGTGTTGAGCATGCAATACATAATATGGAATTTGATAATATTTTTCCAACTAATACAATTTTGGAAAATTTAATTAATGATTTAAGTATGAATCGATTAAAAAAGTTAGTTTTTGTTGCTCCTGATAATGGAGCGACAGGAAGAAGAAATGTTTATTTGAATTCTTTTAATTCTAAATATATTCATCGTGAAGCAGGAAGTTTTATTAAGCAAAGAGACTATAATAATTTTGTTGATGGTAAGTATCCTGTTATTGCTCATGATTATTGTGGTAATAGTGAATTAGAAGGTTATACTGCTATTATAAGTGATGATATGATATCTAGTGGTGGATCAATGATTGATTGTATCTTAGAATTAAAAAAGAGGAATGTTAAATATATTTATGTTGTTGTGACATATGCTTTGTTTACTAAAGGTATTGAAGATTTTGAAGATTTATATCAGAAAAAAATGTTAGATGGTGTATATACTACTAATCTTTCTTATATATCTTTTGAGTATCGTCAGGCAAAATGGTTACATGTTTGTGATTGTTCTAAAATAGTTGCGGAGATAATTTATAATATTCATAATGACTTATCAATTTCTAAGATAATGAAAGATAAATCATATCCTGTGAAACTTGTTGAAGAAAAGTTTAATCGCGAGAATTAAAGTGATATTTTTCAATATTTTTACTAAAAGTTCACAAACTCTTAACAATTTATATGTATATTTATTAATGTGAAAGGTGATTTGTAAATGAGAAAGAAAAAAGAAGATTTAAAGTTTTGTACTAATTGTGGTAAAGAATTAAAAAGTGATAGTTTCTTTTGTCAATATTGTGGAACAAAGATAGAAAAAGAAGATTTGACGGATGAAATAAGTAAAGATGAATTTACCAAAACTAATAAAGATATGGTACAAGATGATATTAAAATTATTAAAGGAGATGTTGATTCTTCTATTATAGGCGAAAAAAAGAGTAGAAAAAAGTCTTCAGATTCTATTAATGATGAAGTTAATGTTGTTTATAACAAAAAAGATGATGAAGTAGATATTAAAAGTAATATTAGTATCCCGGTAAAAAAAGATGTTGATATTAAAAAGGGTAAAAGTAATAAATTTGAAAATTCAAAAAAATATATTTATCCAGTTATTGCTGTAGTTGTTACTTTTGTATTATGTCTTGGGGCTTTTACATGCTTTTATCAATATTATTTAAAAAATTTGGTTATTGAAACAACTAAACGAGAAGTGACAATTAGTGATAATGGAATTTCGGAAGCTGTAGAAAAGGTTTATGATGCAGTTGTAGTAGTTGAAAGTTATGTTAATGATAAACTTTATGCGACTGGGACAGGATTTGTTTATAAAACAGATGATAAGGCTGGATATATTTTAACTAATAGTCATGTTATTGATGGAGCCGATGCTGTTAAAGTAGTGTTTACAAATAATAAAAGGGAAACTGTTAAAGTAGTAGGAAGTGATTCTTATTCTGATGTTGCTCTTTTAGGAATTGATAAAGATAAAGTAACAAAGGTTGCAGAAATAGGTGATAGTGAAGCGTTAAAACTTGGAGATACAACTTTTGCGGTAGGATCACCACTTGATTCTTCGACATATGCTTGGACAGTAACAAGAGGAGTTATTTCTGGTAAGAATCGTACTGTTGCTGTAACTGAAAAAAATGGGTATTCTTCATCAACACAAGTAATGCAAGTATTACAAACTGATACAGCTATAAATAGTGGTAATTCAGGAGGACCACTTTGTAATAGTAATGGAGAAGTAGTGGGAATAACTAATATGAAATTATCTAGTACAAGTGTTGAAGGTATGGGATTTGCTATTCCAATTGAGACAGCTGTTAGATATGCGGATAAATTTATTAAAGGAGAGAAAATAACTTATCCATATATTGGTGTTACTATATATGATGCTACTCCTACATTTAGAGATCCAGAAGCTAGTGGTGTATATGTTGAAAATGTTGCTAAAGGTTCACCTGCTTCTAAAGGTGGGTTACAAAAAGGAGATAAAATTTTAAAAGTTAATGGCAAAGAAGTTGAAAATTCTTCATTCTTCAAATTTGAACTTTATAAATATGAAATAGGTGAAGAAATTGAGATTACTATTGAACGTGATGGTAAGGAGAAAACTTTAACTATTACACTTGGAAGTACAGGAACAAGTGCTTAATTTATGAGACTAATTTTAGTCTTTTTTTCTTGGATTTTTATGAAAACTCTGGTGATTTACAGATTATATGATAAATGATATACTTAGGAAGAATAAAAAAACTTGTTGCTATAAATTATGTTACTAAAAAAGGATGTGGAGTAGTGTGAAAATTTTTGAATTTGTAACTTATAATGCAATATTTATTTTAAGTTTCTTTTTTATTTCTTTAATTGTTTTATTATTAAATTATGCTACGCATAAAAAATTAAATACCTTATTATTTTCTAGTTATCGTAGTTCTTTTTTTAATCCTTTAACTTATTTAAGACTTTTTACACATGTAATTGGACATGATAATTGGTCGCATTTTTCAAATAATTTTCTTTATATTTTATTAATTGGACCAATGATTGAAGAAAAATATGGGACTTTTACAATATTTAAATTAACTCTTATAACGGCATTTGTAATTGGTGTAGTAAATATAATTTTGACAAATAAAAGGATTCTTGGAGCTAGTGGAATAGTTTTTATGTTTATAATATTAAGTTCTTTTGTTAATATTGAGGCAGGAAAGATTCCAATTACTTTAATTCTTATATTTATCTTTTATATAATTAATGAAATTATTTCAGGAATATTTAAGAAAGATAATATTTCTCATTTGGGACATTTAGTTGGAGCTATATGTGGTTTTTTATTTGGATTTTATTTAGTTTAAAATGATACTATTTTTTTATTTTTGTTGTATAATTATTTTAAGGAGAGTGAGTTTGTGAAGAAAAGAACATTTTTATTGACTATTTTAATGTTATTATTACCAGTGTTTGTTCAAGCTAAAGTTATTGAAGCAGATAATAATTTAAGTCTTACAGGAGAGCATGATAGTACTAAAGTTATGTTTGGAAATATTATTAATTCTAATGCAGAAATAGATGGTATATCAGTCTTTTTTGGTAATTCTGTAACTTCTAATGGAAAAGAAACATATGGGGTATTTTTTGGAAATGAATTAAATATTAATGATGAAATTGAAAAAGATATACTTATTTTTGGAAATACAGTTATAGTTAATAAATCAGCAGTTTTAAGTAGAGATGTTTTTATTACTGCTAATAATCTAATACTTAATGCAGATATTGGACGTGATATTTTTATCTATGGTAGTAAAGTTGATTTAAGAGGATCTTCTATAAAAGGAAATGCCCATATATATGCTGAAGAAATATTAAGTGATAATGAAACATATATTGATGGAACTTTAACTTATTATGAAGATACTAAATTAATTGGCTTAGATTTAGCTAATGTTGGTAATGCGGAAAAAGTATCTAGAGAAACTGAAAAAGTTAGTGTAAAAAATTTTATAAAAAATTGGCTTATTAATTTGGCTACTAATATAGTTTGTTTATTTATAATAATATTGATTTTTCCTAAATTAAAAGAAGTTTTAAATAGTTATGAAGTTGAAGGTGGAAAAGTTATTTTAACAGCTGTTATTGGCTTTGGTGTTTTAATATTTGTTCCAGTAATATCACTAGTGGCATTACTTTGTGAAGTAACAATACCTTTGTCTTTAATTTTATTAGGTTTATATTTTATTGCCATGTATATAGGTTGGCTTTATGCAAGTTATGTTATAGGACGTAAAATATGGAGTTTAAGTAAGCAAAAGGAAAATGTTTTTCTATCAAGTATAGTTGGATTAATTATAACTGAATTAGTAATTTTAATTCCATATATTGGTGAGACGATAAGATTCTTAATATTTATTTTAGGAATTGGTCTATTTTTATATCAGTTTAAACAAGTTAGCTTTTTAAAAAAATAATAGTTAAAAAATATCTAAATGTTTATTAGATATTTTTTAATGGTTTAAATTATTAAAATAGTATTTGCTTTTAAGATAATTTATTGTTAGACTAAAAGGAATAAAAAGGCGATATATATGGAAGTAATTAGAATATTTAAAACTATAAAAAATTATCATTTTGAAAAAAGTCCACAAAAAATAAAAGCTAAATTAATTAATTCACTAGATAGAAATAAAAATTTGAAAAGTAAATATAAAAAATATATTTTAGAATTTATTGATACAATTATAGATCGGAAGAGCACACGTCTGAACTCCAGTCACGGTACCTTAT
>CANDCB010000088.1 GCA_947383065.1 uncultured Bacillota bacterium
AGTTCAGACGTGTGCTCTTCCGATCTAAATTTTCTACGAAATCAATAAAATAATTTTCTCTTATTGTATTATAGTAAAATATTAATAAATTATTTGGAGGATACTATAGAAAAAACCATTTAAATAAAGAGGTAATAGTGATGAGTTCATTGCTAGAAGAAAAAAAGAATTTTCTAGTTTATTTGATTTATTTGAGCAAGCAGATAATTATGAGAAAATAATAATGAAACATGGTCAATATTTATCTTAAGCTTTAGAAGAATATGAAATAAATTTGAACGTAAAAAGTTTTATATTAAAAAAGGAGAAAGAGATTATGAAAAAAGTAATTGTAATAACTGGTGGAAGTGATGGCTTAGGAAAAACTTTGACTGAATCATTATCAAAAGAAAATAGTGTAATAATTTTGGCTACAAATCAAGAAAAATTGATAAATGTTGCAAATAATAATAATTGTAATTATAAAGTTTGTGATGTAAGTAACTATTCCTTAGTAGAAAAAAGTATTAATGAAATTATTAAAGAATTTGGTGAAATTAATGTATTAATTAATAATGCTGGATTATGGATTCAAGAAGAACTAGATATCAATGATAGTGAAAGAATTAATTCTGTTGTTGATGTTAACCTACTTGGAGTTATTAATTGTTCCAAAGCAGTTATACCAATTATGAAGAAAAATAAGGATGGGTTAATTATTAACATTAATTCACAAGCTGGAATTAATCATAAGGCTGAAAGGGTAGTTTACAATGCTACAAAATGGGGAGTAACTGGTTTTTGTAAATCTCTAGCAGATGAAGTGGCTAAATATGGGATAAGAGTTACTAATCTTATGCCTGGTATGATGAAAACTGATATGTTTAATAAAATGAATATTGAAAAGAATATGGCAAATGGTATTGATACTAAAGAAATTGCTAGGTTAATACAATTCATTATTGATACACCTTCTGATGTTATGATACCAGAGGTTGGAATAAAGAATATTAATAATTAAAAGATGATAAAGAGCTTTAATTTATCGCTCAATATCATCTTTTTCTATAGCTTGTTTATTGTTGGCATTTGAATTGCTATTATCTTGAAGTAATTGAAAATCATCATCTTCTAAAGCACCATGCTTATATAATTCTTTAATAAAATCCATATATTTTACTTTATCTTTTTTTTATAAATTCTATCCATAGGAAATTTAATAAGATTGTAAATTAAATTTTTAAAATGTTGTAAGGAAGACTTTAATAAACTATTTTCTTTTTTTAAATCATTAATTTCTTCATTTCTAGATTGGATTTTATTTTTTAATTATCAATTTCAAAATTAAAATCTTAATTGTTTTTTAATAATAATTTGATTTACTCACGGTTATTAAGAAGTTCACTTTCCAATTTTTTAGAGTAACGATTAGTTCTTAAATATTTTCATATTTGTTAATAGTTTTATCAATAAAATCAAAAAAAACAATCTTTCGATTGATTTTTATATATCAATGTCCGAAAAGTTCGAACAGATTCGTCAATGGAGCAAGTGAGCGGAATCGAACCGCCATCTCAACCTTGGCAAGGTCGCATACTAACCGTTGTACTACACCTGCATGTAAATTGATAATATCATTTATTATAAAAAAATTCAAGTAAAACTTGTGATTTTTTTTATGAATCTTGGTTAATTTATTGTATTTATTAAAAGATTAATTAGTTAAATATATTTAAAAAAATTAGTATAGTTTGTATAATAATTAAGAAGGGGATGAAGGAGTAAATATATGAGAGATTATAAAATAATTATTTTTGATTTGGATGATACTTTAATTGATAATTTAGAAAATGTTAAATTTGCTTTTAAAAAAATGATATCATATGCTAATGAAAAGTATACTGATAGTAATTTTGATAAATGGTATAAAATTGATATTAAGTTTTGGCGTGATTGGCAAGATGGATTAATTGAATTACCTGATTATTTAAAAAATGAAACAGGTAAAAAAAGTGAACAATTTTTAAATTGGGTTAGAGCCCAGAGATTTCTTATTTATTTTGATAATAGTATTACACTAGATGAAGCTATAAATTTAAATAAAATTTATATGCAATCTCTTACTGAAAAAGTTATACCTATTAAAAATGCCTATGAAACTTTAAAATATTTATCTACTAAATACTATATTATTATAGCTACTAATGGACCTAAAATAGCAACTCAGGATAAGTTATTAAAAATAAATTGTCTTTATTTTGTAAATGAAGTTCTTTCAGCTGATATGTTTGGATATATGAAACCAGATCCTAGATTTTTTTCAGGAATTAAAAATATGCTTCAAAATTTTAATAATGAAGATTATCTTATTGTAGGTGATTCTTTAAAATCAGATGTAGGATTTGCTTGTAATTGTGGTTTTGATAGTTGTTGGTTTAATAAAGATAATGAAAAATGTTTGGAAATTTATAAACCGACAATAATTATTAATGATCTTAAGGAATTAATAAAAATATTATAAAAAACTAAATGTATAATTTTTTTACATTTAGTTTTTTATTCTATTAATCCATTTTCTAAACAGTAAGGGATGACTTCATTTTTTAATGTATTGGATAATATATCATTGCCTTTTTTGGTATCATACCACATGAAATCTTCTATTTCTTCTGATAAAGTAAGTTTACCTTCTAATAGACCATTATATTTAAAAACATAAAAGTGAATTTTAGTAACTCCGTCACTGGTTGCTATTTCATCAAAATCCATTACTAATTCAAACTTTTTTTCATCGAATTTGGCTAGTTTTCCAAGTTCTTCATGGCATTCTCTGATTGCTGCTTCTAATGGTGTTTCTTCAGCATTTACGCCACCACCTATCATTTGAAAAGTTTTTCGTTTTCTTGGCTTATCTATTAAAAGTTTTTTATCTTTAAAAAACATTGTACCAACAACTCGCATGTTATTCCTCCTTTTTTTATATTATAACATTTTATTTTTGTAAAATATTAAATAAATGTAAAGTTAGTATTTTAACTTTATTTTACCTCATAAAGTATATGTGATATAATTAAAAAAGTAAGAAGGGATTTATTTGAAAAGAAAAATAATAAATATTCTTAAAAAAATTAGAAAAAAAGTTTCTAAATATTTATCGACTAATCGTTTATTTTTAATTTTTGTAATTTTTGCTCTTATTGAGACGATTCTTTTAAGAAACTTTACGTTTTCTTTAAGAGGAAATGATTCTTATAGACCAATTGATCCTTTTATTTGTGATTTAGCTTTATTATTTATAATAGGAGCTTTTGGTTATTTTATAAAGCCTAAAAAACAGTTTAATTATTACTTTATATGGTTAATAATTATTACAGTTATGTGTGTTATAAATTCTATTTATTATGTTTTTTATACTTCATTTGCTTCTTTTAGTTTATTAACTGAATTAGGTTTGGTTGGAGAAGTAGGAGACTCTTTAGTAGAGAAGTTTCGATTTATAGACTTTATTTATGTTCTTTTTCCAATTGCTTATATTCTTTTGCATACTAAACTAAAAAAAGGTAGTTATTATTTGTTTGTTAGTAAAATTGAAGATAGTAAAAAGATGTTTACAGGAACGATTTTAGCTGGGGTTATAATTTTAGCTTTTACATTAGTTAATGTTACAGGAACAGATGTTAGTAGGTTAGTTAAACAGTGGAATAGGGAATTAGTTGTTAAAAGATTTGGAATAATAATCTATCAAGGTAATGATTTAGTGCAGAGTTTGACGCCTAAGATAAATTCATTATTTGGTTATGATGAGGCGGCTAAGAATTTTAAAGATTTTTACAATAAAAAGTTTGCTAATCAGACATCTAAAAATAATAAGTATACAGGGGTTTTAGAAGGAATGAATGTAATATTTGTTCATATGGAGAGTATACAAAATTTTTTGGTTGATATGAAGGTTAATAATGTAGAGATTACACCAACTTTAAATAAGTTAAGTAAGGAAGGGATGTATTTTAGAAATTTTTATCCACAGATTAGTATAGGTACTAGTAGTGATACTGAATTTACTTTGAATACTTCATTAATGCCTTCTAATAGTGGCACAGCATTTATGCAATATTATGATAGGGAATATATAAGTATACCTAAGATGTTGACTGAAAAGGGATATTATACTTTTAGTAGTCATGCAAATAATTCAAGTATGTGGAATAGGAACAATATGCATCCAAAGCTAGGATACCAAGAAATGATATTTAAAAATGAATTTGAAGGTACCAATAAGTCAGATGCAAGGTGGGTTGGTTTAGGTTTAGGAGATTATGACTATTTTTTACAATTACGTCCTAAATTAGAAAAGATTGAGAATGAACATGAAAATTATATGGGGACTTTAATTCAGTTATCTAATCATTCTCCTTATGCAGCTACTGATGATAATCCAGAATTGTATAATTATTTTGGGAAACTTGATTTGACTAATACATATACAATTCAAGATTTAGAAACTGGTAAGTTAAAAACTGAAACTGTTGATTATTTACAGGGGACAAGATTAGGTAATTATTTAATAAGTGTTCATTATGCTGATATGTCTTTAGGAACTTTTATTGATTATGTAGAAAAAAGTGAACATTATGAAAATACGGTATTTGTTTTTTATGGGGATCATGATGCTAGATTAGATAAAGCTGAATATCAATATTATTATAATTATAATACTAAAACAAATGAACTTTATGAAGAAGATGATTTACAATATTTTAATTATGATAATTTTGTTCATGAAACTAATAAAAGAACACCATTAATTATTTGGACAAAAAATAAAAGTATAGCTAGAAAAATACGTTATACTAATGATAATGTTATGGGAATGTATGATATTTTACCGACTTTAGGCAATATGATGAATTTCGATTATAAATATGCTTTAGGACATGATATTTATGATATAAAAGATCAAAATGTTGTTATATTTCCAAATGGTAATTTTGTTACTAATAAAGTTTATTATAATAATGCATCTGGTAATTATATGGTTTTAAATCCTAGTGAGAATAAAAAAGATTTGAATACAATAAATAGACC
>CANDCB010000089.1 GCA_947383065.1 uncultured Bacillota bacterium
TAAGGTACCGTGACTGGAGTTCAGACGTGTGCTCTTCCGATCTATTCAGGATTAATTTCTGATGAAGAATTAAGAAAAGAAAGAGATAAGACAAAACTATATCCAGATGATTATTATTTTTTAAGGGAATATCAAGTAAATGTTCTTCCTTGTAGATTAAAAAATAGTATTTTAAGTACATATGACTATATATATTACCCAGATTTTAAAACGCCTAAAGATGAATTTTTTCACTGGCAGAATGGTCTAAAAAATTACTTTCAGTGTTTTCTAATGTCCACTCCGTGGTGTCTTGAGATTTTAATACAAAGATACCGCAGATATAACTTAAGAAAGTCAGTATTTTATCAACTACCAAAAGAAGAAATGGTTAAACATAAAGATAGTTTAACCCCTATATATCAAAAATATTACAAAAGTTTTATGGAAAATTACGATGAAGATGAACATTAAAAAAATAAAACCTTATTAAAACTAATGTAAGGTTTTATTTTTTTATTAAAAATACTTGTTAAATAAATTAAGTTAATATATAATAAAAAACATTCTTAAACCAAGTATATTTTTATAAAGGGAGGATTTATATGAAAAGTATAAGTAAAATATTAGAGCTTTTAGGAATTAATAATGAAAAAGAAACTGAACCTCAAAAATTGGCAGCTGTAGGGGATATTGCATGTCATCCAAACCTAATTGTTGAAGATATTAATTTACAAGTAGCATTGGGACAATGGCAACAAATATTGCCTAATATTAAAAAAACTGGTAATTCTGGATTTTCTATAATAACTCACTTAGATGCTAGTGAATTAATTAGTAATAATGGTAATGGTGCTAAAGTAACAGAAGACCAATTAAGAGAAAGCCTTCAGAGATTTGCTGATCTTTTATTAATGACTGGAATTGAAGAAAATGAAACTTGTACTTTAGAAAACTTTAATGAAAGAAAATTATCTTTTGATTGCCGCTTCGCAAGTAACAATGAGGTATCAAAAATATCATTAAGATATGGAAATTTAATGGATGATGGACCTGAATTACAAATTACAGACAAAACTGGTATAAGAATATACTCTTATTATTCTTCTTATGAAAAAGTTGATGAAAATACAAAAAGAAAAATAACTATTCCTGCAAGTTTATATCTAGAATCTTATGAAAAAAATATTGGTTCTGATACTAAATTAAGTAGCTTTATAAGTGACTATGGTTATTATGGCACAATAAAAAACGATAATTTTGAATTAACTATTGAAATAGGGTATCCATCAAGTATATCAGACGACTATAATCCATTTCTAAATAAATCACAACTTGAAAATATTTTATCTAACTTACAGTCTCCTTTAGAGATAGAAAGTATATGTAAATCTATATCTCCATGTTTCTTAGTCCAATTTACTGCTTTTCCAATTATTAAACTTTCAATAGTAAAAAAAGTAAATGGTCAAAATGAAAAATCTCAAAGTATAGTCTTTAAAAAAGGAGAGTTATTTAGTGTTTGTACAGAAAAAGATGGAAAAGTTATTGTAATTAATGATTTTGATACTTGGAAATATGAATCTCCTGAATATAAAGTAAATAAAAATAAAGAAAATAAAGTAAGTATAGAAAGTGCCAGCCCAGAATATCAACCAATTGAAGTTATATCAGAAGCTGAGCAACATGTTGAGGAAGTTAGGAAACTTGCTAAAACTATTTTTACAAATAAAACTAACTAATAATTTATTTAATTGTCTTTTATGATAGTATCAACTATTTAGATTGATACTATCTTTTATTTGGTCAAACATACTTTAATCCTATACCACGGATATAATTGACAAAATTTAGCTTTTATGTTAATGTAAAACGGAAATTTTTTTAAAGGGGGAATCACTTTTATGAGTACCTATGTGTATGCAGCTAAAGGCTATAAGCCAAAGAGATTAAAAAAATCTAAAAATGTATTTGCTTCAGTTTTAGAAGTAGGTAATTCTATTGTTAATAAAATAAATAGTATTGTAATAAATCACCATAAAAATAAACCTCAACGAAGTCAAATTCTAGATTCTATTTATGACATTAAACACGTAATTTCTACATTAGAAAGTACAAAAGCTGTATCTACTAGAAATATTAGTCAAACTCAAATAAGTAAAAAAATTATTGCTGATTTTAGTAATTCAGTAAAAAGTACAATTAGTTCTATTCAGAAAAAATATAAAGAGAGTAATCCTATTAAAAATAGTTTACTAAAAATAGTTTCTATTACAAAAGAAAGACCTTCATTTATAGTTGGAAAAAGAAGTAAAACAACTAAATATCAACCCAAAAGGTTAAAAAAAGCAACTACAGCTAAAGACATTGTTTTAAATATAAAGTGTTCATCTAAAGAAGCACTTAGATATCTTAATATTACTAAAGATAATACTAAAGCTAAAACTATAACTAATAAATTTAATATATCTTCTTTCTTTAGTAGAATGAAAAATATGATAACATCAAAAATATCTAGTAATGTATATCAACCAAAAAGAGTACAATCGAGATTTAAACCAATCTATCAAGCTAAAAGAGCTAACAATCAAACTTATATTCCAGAATTTGTTAATAGAATAATAAATACTGCTAGAGATATTTCTAATAATACTATAGGTTATGAGCCTAAAAGACTTTTATTTGAAGATGGTCAAGTAAAAACAACAAGTATTATGGATTCATTAACATCTACTCATAAAGCTAAAAGAGTAAAAAGTATTTTTTCATTAGATGATATAAAATCTAAAGCTTTATATACTTCTAATAAAGTATTAAATTCTACTACTGCAGGAGTAGCTGTATGTTTAGTAGCTTCTATAGTTGTCTTAATTTACTCAGAAGCTTATGCTAAAACACCAATAGTGGAAATTTCAGAAGTTAGACCAAGTCAATATATGGATAATATTAAAATAAATAGTACTATTGCTTTAGATAAAAATAATTTATTATCCAGTGTGGTTTCTTATTCACCTTTAACTAATACTATCGAAAATAATAATCCAGATGAAGATACTACAGAAGATTTATTAATCGACGCCGCTACTTTACAAGGTGCTACTCTAGGAAGTACTTTAGCGGGTATAGATAATGAGATAATTAAAACGAGTATAGATCAAGCAGTTGATTTAGTAGACGAAAAAAGAAATCCATCAGAGATTACTGCCCCACCAGAAAAAGAAACAGTAACACCTTCTCCAAAAGAGAACGTAGAAATTATTACTGATAATTACGAACCTACAGAATCAGAAAAAATAAGTTCTGTAACGCCTTTAAGTGGAGAGTTTTATCCTTCTAACTTTACTAAATGTCCTTCTGACGTAAGTTTAGATACAATTTTATCAATTTATGGTTTAAGTTATGACCAATATAGTACAATAGCCAAAATAATTTTATGTGAAGCTTATGCCGAAGGAAATGGATATGAAGAAGTTTATTCTGTAACTACTACATTACTAAATAGAATTAGTTGTAGTCGTTGGATAAGAAGTCATGGAGTTAGTATGTACAAACATGCTACAGCTCCTGGGCAATATGTTGTATATGAACATGGATCTTATCTAAAATATGATATGAATGGTATTAATATTGTTAATGTTAATGGCTATAGTGCTATAAAAGATGCTATGTATGGCTTTATAGTTAATCCTGACACTAGAATCCATAACTATTGCTCTTTTAGAAGTAATAGCGTAACTTCATATTCTAACAATAGAATAACTCGTTATGGTAACCGTTATGGTGGTTTAATGAGTAGTAGTGAAATTCAATATCCTGAATTTTTACAATCAGAAGAAGCAATTGCATTAAGAAACCAAGCTTTAGGTATTATACCTGAACAATCTATTCCAGAAACATCATATCAAGCAGGACAAGAAATAACTTTATATGAAAATACTTTAACTGATGGCACAAACATTATTACTCAAGACTCTATTCAAAACCAAGAGGTTACTGATCTTTTAGTAGAAGACTATAAAAATAGCTATGTAGAACTTGTAGATGAACAAGGAACAACTGCTTTACCAGATTTAGTTCCTGAAGATTTAGCTACAGGTGAAACAGCAGCTGTAGTTTATCCTTATTTATATAAAAAATTAACATTATTTAAGGCTAGTTAAAAATATTGATTTATTCAATATTTTTTATTTTTCAAATCCATAAAAAAAGTTTTAGACTTATATCTAAAACTTAATATAAACATTTTTAATTACTTAAATTCTTTTTTTTAAACCATAGTCTCCAAAACTACTTGTTAACATTCTCTCCAGTTCTTCTCTGTCTTCTGTAATACTATTTAAAACATCTTTATCTATCTCAGGAAATAAATCATATAAAGGACATTGCAATAATTCTTCTAGACGTTTCTTTAATTCAAGAGTTTTCCTAAAATGAACCATAGAATTATCATAAACACCTTTTCTTTTTGTTATATCTAAAAGTCTTCTTTCAACTGTTGTAAAACCTGTTTCTAAACAAAACAAGTCACACATCTGTACAATATTATCATAAATAGTTAATGAAGTTCCCTTTAAAAAATTATCCATATATGAAAACCTATCAGGACCTTGAGGAATACCACCGGCTGTATAATAGATATTATTATCAATAAAAGAATGAGTAAGGCAACTACGTGCTTCTTCACAATAGCCGTTTTCAATCATATATTCATAACCAGCAATAGTATGATTAGCATGACTAATTTTTCTTCCAATATCATGTACATACCCTAAAGAAATCGCATAATCAACATCAATACCTAATTTAAAAGCAATTCTTCCAGCTGCTATAGCTACATATATACAATGTTTAACCCATCTATTTTCATCTTTTTCTAAATCGCTTTTTTTAATTATTACATCTTTTAATAATAAATCTAAAGCCTCTTTTGAATTAAGCTTACTCATAATATCCCTTCTTTTTTAATTATTATTAAATCATAAAAATTAAACAATTAAAAGATAAAAATATTATTTATAAGTATTTTCATATAATTAATAACAAGTTTTCATAAAATAATCAAATTAAATTTAT
>CANDCB010000090.1 GCA_947383065.1 uncultured Bacillota bacterium
CTGGTGCCAAAATGATTCATCTTGGTAAAAATACAAAGAGTAATATTGTTAGTAAATCAATTGCCCAAAATGGCGGAATAAGTAATTATCGCGGATTAACCAAAATTAGTAAAAACGCTATAAACAGTAAAGCAAGTATTAAATGCGATACTATTTTATTAGATGATATTTCTAGAAGCGATACCTATCCAACAAATATCTTAGGTAATAATAGTAGTATTTTAGAACATGAAGCTACAATTTCTAAAGTATCAGCAGAAAAGATGTTTTATTTGACTAGTAAAGGCTTAAGCGAAGATACAGCTAAAGAACTTCTTATTATGGGATTTATTAATGACTTTAAAAAAGAGTTACCAATGGAATATGCTGTAGAATTAAATCGTCTATTAAAAGAATAATGTAAAAAATATGTAAAATAATAAAAATAACCAAAATTTTAAAAAAGGATATCAAACTAAGAATTTGGTATCTTTTTAAATTTAAAAAAATAAAATTCACTAGGACAAACTCAAAAAATATTAACTAAAAATAACTAAAAAACATTTTTTAGTTATTTGTTAAAAAAATATCATTTTGATAGGATGTTTTCGAAAGGAGGAAAAGATAAATGCTTAATCAAGTTATACTAGTTGGCAGACTTACTGATGATTTAGAAATAACAGAAACAGATACTGGAAAGAAAGTTACAACTCTTATTTTAGCAGTTCAAAGAACTTATAAAAATAGTGATGGAATTTACGAAGCAGATTTTATAAAATGTATTTTATGGAATGCTGTTGCATCTAGTACCAGTGAATATTGTAAAAAAGGCGATATTATTGGAATACGTGGACGTTTACAAGTAAGTACTTACGAAGATAAAGAAGGAAATAAAAAGTATTCGACTGAAGTCATTGCTGAAAAAGTAACCTTTTTATCTTCAAACGGTGCTCATAATAGTGATGAATTAGAAGAAGTATAGAATAATTTGGTTTAGATTAATAAGTTTATAAGTTTTGTTTCTTTTAAATGTCTCTTAAGTAAAAAAGAGGTTAATTCAAATAAAATTATTGGATTGACCTTTTTATTTATTTTTAAAAGAGTATTTAATATTGAAAAATAAATATTATATAAAGTAAATAAAACATATAATTTAGTAGGTGATTATTATAAAAAAATATTTTGAATATTTAGGAGTTATAGGTATATGTTTACTCAGTTTTTATTACACGGAGAAAGTAGCTTTATATGTAAAAGACAAAAGCCCTATCATGCAGACCATTAAATCTTTTGAAAATAGTAAAAATGTTAATTTCATAAATAGTCAAATTATCGATGAAATTTATATTATTCCTGACTAAATGGTCGAGAATTAAACTTTAATAAGTCATACTCCAATATGCAAGGAGAAAAAATATTTGATGAAGAACGCTTGGTTTTTAATGAAGTGATACCAGAAGTAAGTCTTGAAAATAATAAAGATAAAATAATTATAAGAGGAAATAGTAAAAAAAATAGTGTATCTTTAATATTTGAAAACATTAATAATCTAGCCCAATATATGCACCAAAATAACTATACAGTTAATGTTTTGATAAACAAAGAAGAATATGATTTTAATTATGAAATGATTAATAATGGTAAAACAAAAAAAGTATACAATAATATAGATTCTTTTTTAAGTAAAAATAAAAAAAATAATAATTTATGCTTAACTAATGATGATACAATACCATTATGGTGTGAAGAAAAATATGTCTTTAAACCATCTTTAATTATTAGCCATACAAACATATCTACAAACAAAAACAAAATCGATAGTGGAGAAATTATTTTAATCAAAGATAGTGTTAATTTAGCTGAATTAAATTTAATAGTAAATTATATTAAGTATCATGACTTTAAAATTGTTCCTTTATCTGTTTTATTAAACGAAGAAAATAAATAAAGCTATTTATATTATACTAAGACTTAAAAAAACAATTATTATATATCTTTATTAGAAGTCGTTGAAATATCTTTTCTTATTTGATATAATCAACTAGAAACAAGCCTTTATAAAAAATTTATTAAAGAATAGAAAAGAGATGTTTTTTATGTGTAATATAAAAATTTTTAGTCTTGGTGGACTGAATGAAATGGGGAAAAATTGCTATGTTATAGAGATAGATAAAGATATATTTGTTTTTGATTGTGGTCTTAAATATGCAAATGAAAATTTATACGGCATTGATTATATTATTCCCGATTTTGAATATTTAGTTAAAAATAAAAATAGAATAAAAGGAGTTTTTTTAACCCATGGTCATTATGAAAATATAGGAGCTATTCAAGATTTAATTAAAGAGATCCCTAAAATAAAAATTTACGCCACAAAATTTACTAAGTTTATTTTAACAAACGATGGTGTAGACGAAAAGAAAATAATAGAAATTATGGCCCATAAAAAAATTAATTTTGGTCATGTTAGTGTTTTTCCAATTAGTGTGAATCACTCAACTCCTGATTCCGTAATGTATGTCTTAAATACCAAAGATGGAGCGTTAGTATATACAGGTGATTTTATTATTGATCCTAAGATGATGGATAAATTTTCTATGGATTTAGGTAAAATTGCTTATATTGGTAAACAAGGTGTTTTAGCTTTGCTAAGTGAATCAGTATTCTCTGAACGTATTGGCCATACTTCACCTCAGCATAGATTAACAAACTTTTTTAAAGATGTTATCAAACATCATGAAAATAGACTTATGTTTGCAATATTACCAACACATATTTATACGATACAAGAAATTTTTGACGCCGCCAAAAATACTCATCGTAAAATCGTAATAATGGGTAAGAATTTACAGAATATTATTAATTTTGCTAAAAGTACAGGTTATATAAAATTTCAAGATAACGCCCTAGGTGATTTATCCAATATTGATGATAAAGATTCTATTTTATTAATTCAAGATAGTAAAGATAATCCATATGCTTCTATTAGCAAGATAATTAATGGCTATGATAAATTTATCAAATTAAAAAATACTGATACAGTAGTATTTGCTGAACCAAAATATGATAGTAGTGAGAAAACTTTAGTTAAAGTTCAAAATGATTTAGCAACTGCTGGTTGTAGTATTGTTACATTACCAAAAGATAAAACTATTTTACATCATGCTTCAGCAGAAGATCTTATGATTATGATTGATTTGCTAAAACCTAAATACTATATACCTGTTAAAGGTGAATATCGATATATGGTAAGTAATGCTAATATAGCTAATGAACTTAATATCCCTAAAGAAAGAATTCTATTAAAACAAAATGGAGATATTATTGAAATAAAAAACGGCAATTTAAATGAAGAATGTTTTGATCATGTTAAAGTTAATGATATTTTAATAGATGGTAACAGTACAGAAGATGTTGGTGAATTAGTTATAAAGGATCGTGAAATGTTATCAGAAAATGGTATAGTTTTAATTAGTGCAACTATTTCCAAAAAAGATAAAGTCGTTTTAGTCGGCCCAGAAGTTACAACTAGAGGATTTATTTATGTCAAAGATTCTTCAGAAATGATTGATGAAATAAAAAAAATAGCTCTTAATATAATTGAGAGAAATATTGTTGATAATTATATTGAATATAATAAAATCAAAAATGAAATCAGAGAAGAATTAGGAAAATACTTATATCACGAAACAGAATGTAAACCAATGATTATTGCTGTAGTTCAAGAAGTTTAATCATATTGATTAAGCTTTTTTGTATAAGCTTTTTTAGAATGTGCTATACTAATTATAGATGTTAATTTAACGTTAATAAGAAAGAGTGATTAGATGAAAGATATACTAAAAATGCAAGAGAAATATGCAAAAGTTCTTTTGAATACTTGTCTAGGATTAAAAAAGAATCAACAATTAGTCATAAGCGCTAACTATGAAATGATTGAATTTGTGAGATTAGTGGCTAAAGTTGCTTATGAAATAGGTGTAAAAGAAATATATTTTGATTTGAATGATTCTTATTTAAAACATGACGCTATAAAATATTTAGATGTAAAGAACTTAAAAAAATGGCAATTTTGGAATAAAGAATCTTGGAATGAATATGCCAAAAATGGTGCTGCTTTTTTAATGTTAGTTGCCGAAACTCCTGGACTTATGAAAGATATAGATGCCAAAAAATTAAGCGATTTAACGATGTACAGTTTTGAAACACGTAAAGAATTTGATGATTTAAGAAATAAATTAATGGTTCCTTGGTGTATTGCAGCAGTCCCTACAGATCTTTGGGCAAGTAAAGTTTTTCCAGAATCCAAAAATGCTTTTAATGAATTATGGCTTAAAATTTTTGATATTTGTCAAATCAATAAAAAAGACCCCGAACAAGTTTGGAGTGATAAAATTAATAGTTTGAGTAAAAGATGCGATAAATTAACAGAGTACCATTTTAAAAGTTTAAAATATACTAATTCTTTAGGAACGGATTTAAAAATTGATTTACCAAAAAATCATTTATGGTCCTCTGGTAGAGAAATTTTAAAAAATGGTCAAAAAGTTTTAGTTAATTTTCCAACCGAAGAAGTTTTTACATCCCCAACTAATAATAGCGCTGAAGGTATAGTTTATTCATCAAAACCTCTATGTTATCAAGATAATTTAATAGAAGACTTTTGGATTAAATTTAAAAAAGGAAAAGCCATAGACTGTAAGGCCGCTAAAGGTGAAGAAACTTTAAAACAAATTATTAAATCCTGTAAAAATTCTGATCGTTTAGGAGAAGTGGCTTTAGTACCATACCAATCACCAATTTCAAAAGCTAATATAATTTTTTATGAGACTTTATACGATGAAAATGCTTCTTGCCATATGGCACTTGGATCAAGTTTTAGTGAATGTATTTTAAAAGGCCCAAAAATGTCTTTAAAAAGTTACATACCATTGGGAGAATTAGAAGGCAATGTTGACCCTTGGCAGCTGCCAGCTCCTGCATTACTAAGGAAATTGAAGCTTCCTGTCCTGGCTTCTCTGCGGTTTCTGAGTGGGCTTT
>CANDCB010000091.1 GCA_947383065.1 uncultured Bacillota bacterium
ATAAGGTACCGTGACTGGAGTTCAGACGTGTGCTCTTCCGATCTGTATTCTTCAGGGACTTCATCTCTACTATTATATATTTGCATAATTCCTCCTATACTAGCTAAAAGTTCTAGTCACCTAGAACTTTTATACTTAATATATTTTTATTTTTCTTCGTAACTAGCTTCTTGAACATTGTCGTGTTTATCATTTTCTGAATCTGCTGAATCTTCTGTACTTGCTTCTTTAGAAGCTGTCGCTGCTTCATATACTTTTGTTGCTAATGCCATTGCACTTTCTTGTAAAGCATCTTTTGCAGTCTTAATAGCTTCAATGTCATCACCATCTAATGCTGCTTTTAAATCTTTCATTTTTGCTTCTGCTGTTTCTTTATCCGCAGCTGGAGCTTTATCACCTAAGTCTTTAAGCGCTTTTTCTGTTTGGAAAATTAATGAGTCAGCTTCATTTCTTACCTCAGCTTCTTCTTTACGTTTTTCATCAGCTTCTTTATTTGCTTCTGCTTCTTTCATCATTTTATCTATTTCTTCATCAGTAAGATTTGTATTTGATGTAATAGTTATACTTTGTTCTTTACCAGTTCCTAAATCTTTAGCTGATACATTAACAATACCATTAGCATCAATATCAAATTTAACTTCAATTTGTGGAACACCTCTTGGTGCAGGAGGAATATTTCCTAATTGGAAACGACCTAAAGTCTTATTATCTTGTACCATTGGTCTTTCACCTTGTAATATATGAATATCTACAGCTGGTTGATTATCAGCAGCCGTACTAAATACTTGACTCTTACTAGCAGGTATTGTTGTATTTCTTGGAATTAAAACTGTCATAACATTACCTAAAGTCTCAATACCTAATGATAATGGAGTTACATCTAACAAAATAAGATCGTTAACTTCACCAGTTAAAACTCCTCCTTGGATTGAAGCACCTATAGCTACACACTCATCAGGATTTACTCCTTTACTTGGTTCTTGACCTAATTCCTTCTTAACAAGTTCTTGAATATATGGTATACGAGTAGA
This sequence comes from uncultured Bacillota bacterium, assembly GCA_947383065.1. The sequence goes on from CANDCB010000091.1 coordinate 1,032, forward strand.
TCCTCCTACTAATAAAACTTTATCTATATCTTTAGCTGTTAACTTAGCATCCTTTAAAGCTTTTCTTACAGGATCTAAAGTACTTTCAAATAAATCCATATTAATTTCTTCAAATTTAGATCTAGTTAAAGTAACATCTAAATGTAATGGTCCATTTTCATTTTGTGTAATAAATGGAATATTTATTTGTGTAGAAGTCATACCAGATAAATCTTTTTTAGCTTTTTCAGCAGCATCTTTAATACGTTGCATTGCCATTTTATCATTAGACAAATCTACACTATTAACACTTTTAAACTCTTTTACTAAATAATCCATTATTCTTTGATCAAAGTCATCTCCACCAAGCTTATTATTACCAGATGTTGATTTAACTTCAAATACACCATCACCTAAATCCAAGATAGAAACATCAAAAGTTCCACCACCTAAATCATAAACTAACACTGTGTGAGCATTATCTTGTTTATCAATACCATATGCTAAAGCTGCAGCTGTAGGTTCATTTATAATACGTTTAACATCCAAACCAGCAATCTTTCCAGCATTTTTAGTAGCTTGTCTTTGAGCATCATTAAAGTATGCAGGAACAGTAATAACAGCTTCCGTAACTTTTTCACCTAAGTAACTTTCAGCATCACTCTTTAATTTCATTAATATCTTAGCAGATATTTCCTCTGGTGTATACTTCTTACCATTAGCAGAAACTTTTTCTTTTGTTCCTATTTTTCTTTTTATTGAAGCAATTGTATTATCTACATTTGTAACAGCTTGTCTTTTAGCTGTTTCCCCAACTAATTCTTCATCTCCCTTAAAAGCAACAACTGATGGAGTTGTTCTATTTCCTTCTGGATTAGTAATAACATGTGGTTCCCCACCTTCTAAAACTGCAACACATGAATTTGTTGTACCTAAATCAATACCAATTATTTTTCCCATATTTATCTCCTCTTTCTAAATTATTTTATTTTAATCAATATTTTTATCCAAACTATTTACTAACTTTCACCATGGCATGTCTAATAACTTTACCTTTATAAGTATATCCTTTTTGCAAAACATCAATTACAATGTTTGCTTCAACACCTTCAACACCTTCTGCTAAAACTGCTTCCATCATATTTGGATCAAAAGGTTTATTTAAAACATCCATAGCTTGTATCTCATAACTTTGTAAAACACTACTAAAATTACCATAAATCATCTTAAAACCACTCAAGAATTTACTTACTTCATCTTCCAGATTTGTATCATCCATATTAATAGCTCTTTCAAAATTATCAATAGTAGGTAATAACTTTTTAATTAGTTCTTCTCCTTCGTATTTCAACAAGTTAGATTTTTCTTCTTCCATACGACGACGCATATTCTGCATCTCAGCACTAGCTCTTAAAAACTTATCTTTTAATAAATCATTTTCTTCTTTTAACTTTTTAATTTCTGAGTCTTCTTTTTTCTTAAATATTCCCTTTTTTTCTTCTTTTTTAGGAACTTCCTCTTTTATAACAGAATCATTTCCTTCCATTGATGATTCCTCTTTTTTTAAATTTTCTTCTTTATTTAAGATTTCTTCTTCAGAAATTTTATCAGAAGTTACTTTTTTTTCTTTTTCTTCCATAATATCCCTTCACCTTTACATAACAAATAAAATTATTATTTATTATTTAATTCCTTATTAAGGTATTCAAGTAATCCTATTACCTTATCATATTCCATTCGTTTTGGTCCTACAATAGCAATAGTTCCTTCTTCACCATTAATATTATATTTACTTTTTATTATTGTAACATTAGGATCAAATTCAGATTCCTCACCAATATAAACATTGATTCCTTCACTTTTACTTTCAATTTTTCTAATCAAAGATTCATCTTCAAACTTATTAACAATTCTCTTTATTTCCTCAATATTATCATATTCAGGTTGCTTCAAAATATTTGTTTTACCGCTAAAAAAGACATTAGAGCTATTCTTAGTAAAATCATTAAAAGCATCATAAAATATCTCATAAACCGCTTCATACTGCTTGATAGTTTTACATATTATAGGTTTAATATCAAATTCTAATCTTTGACTAACTTCATCAATTGGTGTCCCTATTAACATCTTATTAATAATATCACATGTCTTAACAAGTTCTTCCATAAAAATATTTTCATTTATTCTAAACTTCTTATTTTCTACAATTCCTTTATTAGTACAGACTAACGCAATTATTTGATTATTATCTAAAGGAATTATATTAACTTGCTGCAAAGTATTATCTTTAGAACTTTTACCTAACACTACACTAGTATAGTTAGTTATATCTGCTATTATTTCCATACACTTAGTTATAGCATCACTAACCTGTAAACTATTATTGTGACAAATAGTTTGAAGTTTAAGCATTTCTTCACCATTTAATTCTTTAGGTCTCATCAATTCTTCCACATAATATTTATATCCAGCTTCTGATGGAACTCGTCCACTAGAAATATGATTTTTTTCAAGATACCCTAAACGTTCTAATGCTGCCATTTCATTACGAATTGTGGCAGATGAAAGCTTAAATTTCTTACAAAGTGCTTGGCTTCCTACAGGTTTAACATTTTTTATATAAGATTCAACAATCTCTTTTAATAATTCCCTTTGTCTACTGTCCATAGCTTCACCACCGTTAGCACTCCTCTTTTTTCAGTGCTAAATAAATTATAACATTTTATTAGCAGTTGTCAATACCTGAGTGCTAATTTTTTTATACCTACCATATTAATCGACATTTTGATATAATAATCTAAAGGATGTGATTAACGTGCCTCCCAAAAAGAAAAGAAAAAAACGCCTTCGTTTAAAGTCCAGTTTCAAACGTTTTTTAATCTATTTTATCTTTTTTCTGGGAATGACTATCTATACCATTAAAGAATCTTTTGCTATATATAAAGATTTTAAATATCAAGAAACTTATGAATATAAAATAATGCAAATAGGTTATAGCGAAGAAGAAACAAAAAAATTAATAGAAGTTTTAGAAAAGCAAAAATTAGATTTCATCTTAGAAAACAAATATAATGAAAATTATTATAATATTGTAAAACAAAAATATTATATAAATAAATATTTTGAAAAATACATTGAATATAAAGAATATCATGAAGAATTACCTTATGAAGATGTAATTGCAATCGTAAATGTTCACGCTAATGTTGGCTGGTACAACGAAACTTATGATACTAATATAAAAGATAATTATTTAATGTTGGTTAATAAGTTTTACCACTTAGACTCTAAATATGTTAGAGATGATATAAAAAATATTAGTTTATCTTATTCATATAATGGAAACAGTGCCGCTGAAATTGTTATAGAAAACTTTAAAATAATGCGTGAGGAAATATTAAAAGAGTTAAACGTCCATTTAATGGTTAATTCTTCTTATCGTTCTTATAAAGATCAAGATGAGATTTATAAAAGCTTTAAAACTGTTAGTTTACAATATGCTGATTCCTATGCCGCTCGTCCAGGATTTTCTGAACACCAAACGGGTTTAGCTTTAGATATAACATCTCTTGAACACAAATCACAAAAAGAATTTAAAGAATCAGTAGAATATAAATGGTTAAAAGATAATTGCTATAAATATGGCTTTATTTTAAGATATCCCGAAAATAAAGAACATATAACTGGTTATAACACTGAAAGTTGGCATTTTAGATATGTCGGTAATGAAGCAGCTAAAATTATTCATGATGAAAATATTACTTTTGATGAATATTATGCCTATTATATAGAAAACAAATAAAAAATCAGATTTTCATAAAGAATTTCTGATTTTTTTATTTTAGACTTTTTTAACACTTATCTTTCTTTTTTCTACTATGAAGATATAACTTAAAATTAATATAAGAGCTATACTTAAACTTATTATTACTATATAGATCGGAAGAGCACACGTCTGAACTCCAGTCACGGTACCTTAT
>CANDCB010000092.1 GCA_947383065.1 uncultured Bacillota bacterium
GCTTAATATTTACAACTTTTAATTCATTTCGGGCATTATTTTCTTCTCTTAAGGATTCATAATATTTAGAATTAAGTTCCAAATTCTTATTTAAATCCCAAACTTCTCTTAAAAAATCCAAAGCTTCTTCTTTAGTCGGACTTTGAGCCACATACATATTATAACGATCTTTAATAGCTATCTCCATCGTATTATTAATTCCAATATCATGAACATCTGGTAAAAGTTTTAATTCTCTTTCCATCTTAAATTTATTATAAATATCAATTTCCTTTTGTAAATCAAAATATTTTGTTCGCAAAATATTTTTTAAAGTAACTGTACTTCTCAAATATTGTAATTGACGTTCTTTAACTTCATCATATATAAGTAATAAATCTCCAGCTTTATAAACAAGCTGTGTAACCTCATCCAAAGCTTTTCTTTGTTCTTCAATTAAATCACGATTAGTTGTATCAAACATTTCTCCTTCAAGTAAAATCTTTTCATTACGTAAAAAAACAACCTTTGGATTAATACTCTCATAATTATCTAAAACCATTCTTAAATTTAATTCTTTACCATGTTGTTTTATAAAATCTAATTGTTTTAAAAATAATTCTACTTCTTCTAAACTATCACACAATTTAATTCTCTCTAATAAACCATACTCATCGTCATTATAAGTATAACAAATTCCTAAATTATCACCATTTTGATAAATATAAGGATGAACAGATGTTGAACTATATCCATATTTTTTCATTAACTCCAAAACTGCATCAAAGTCTAACATATGTCCACCTCACTATTATTATTTATATAAAATTATTATAACACATAAAAATTCCTAAAACATTATTTATTGATTAAAATATTTACAATGTGTATAATTATATTTATGAAAAGAGGTTATATAATGGAAGTCAAAATTAAATCTTATTCTGAACAATCATCTCTAATTAGTTCTATCATCTTTTTTATATTTGGTGCTATCCTTTTCACTAGTGCTGATAAAGTAGTTTCCTTCATTTCTATAGCTATTGGCATTATTCTAGCAGTAATTGGTATTATAAACCTAACTTTATATATTTATAAAGTTAAAAAAGAATTAATTGCACCTAAAAGCCATATAATATGGGCTGTAATAACATTAATTCTTGCTCTTATATTCATCTTTTTCTCCGATGTAGTTGAACAATTTATTAGATTTATAATTGGTGCCTGGATTCTTTTAACTGGTATTACTAGATTTATTAACGCGTTATCAATTAGTCCTAAAAGTCGAAAATTTTTACCACTTTTAATAGTTTCAATTCTTTTAATGATTGTTGGAGTTTATACGATAGTTATAGGTAATATTATCCTTTCATCTATCGGTATAATAATGATGATTTACGCTGCCATTGAAATAATCGGTTATATTTTCTACACCAAAGATACTATAAAACCAGAAGAACCAGGAACAACAACCTTAATCGTTCCAGAATCAGATGAATCTACTAAAAAAGAAAAAAAGATTAACGAAGTAAAGGACAAAAAAACAACTAAAAAGAAAAAAGATCAAAAAAATACAGACAAATAAAAAAGTACTTACTAATATGTAAGTACTTTTTTATTTTCATAACTAATCTTTCTTTTCCCACGAAAAATCATTTAACAAAGTATCTTTATAATAACCTGAATTATCTAAGATAATATTAAGTTCATACATAGCTTGAAGAATTATACTTTTATAGCTTTCAATATTAAGTTCTTCTCCATTTTCTAAATAACAATTTTCTAACTCATTTATTACATTATCTTTATATTTACAAGTATATAATTGATTTCTTACCCCTGCAAAAGCATAATCAGTAGTTTTAAAAGTTATTTTACTATCATCTTTACTATGTTTAATATCTAAAATATATCCTTTAGAATTATTTATATATTCAAAACCATCATTCAATCTTATAAAAGAATAAGTATTATTTTCTCCTATTTTTTTACATCTTCCATTAACAATATTAATTCTTTCACAACGATACCCTTTTCCTTCCAAATGTTCTCTTAAAAAAGCAAAATTAACATTTGTATCTACAACCTCTTTATCATTAAATATTGTTACCAAAACTAATATTAACGTTAAAATTCCAACCGCCCAATAAACTACCTTCTCTAAAAAAGCAATCCTTCTAGCTCTACCATACATATTACTAACTTTGTTATTTTTCTTATCCATCAAGAGCACCCTCTTTTTATTATATAATAACACAACAAAGATAACAAAACTATATATAAATTAGTATAACAATTATAAAACTACATCCTCATTTATAAATTCTTTATCATCTATTAGTAACTCATGAATTTCTTCTTCTTTTGTATCCATATATACTTCTTCAATACGATCAACACGACATTTTTCTGCTTTAATTATCGCTTCTACTTTATCTATCGCATCAGTTAATATATCATTTACAACCACATAATTATACTTCGTAACTTCATTTATTTCTTTATAAGCTCTATGAAATCTTTCCAAGATTTTATCTTTACTATCAGTCCCACGTTTTTTTAATCTTTCTACCATTATTTTCAAAGAAGGCGGCATAATAAATATAAACAAAGCCTCAGGTATTAATTTTTTAATATTCATTGCTCCTTCAATTTCAACTTCTAAAATTACATCAATACCATTATTTAATTTTTCCCCAATAAATTCTTTAGGAGTACCATAATAGTTTCCCACATAATTAGTATATTCTAAAAAATATCCTTCTTTTATCTTTTGCTCAAAGTCTTCTTTTGAAACAAAATTATAAGTTTTACCTGGTATATCATTACTTCTTATTTGTCTTGAAGTAGTTGAAACTGATAACCACCTATTCTTACTATCATGTTCTAATAATCCTTGAATAACAGATCCTTTTCCACATCCACTTGGAGCTGAAATAACAATTAAAATTCCTCTACTTTTATGTTTAATCACACACCATCTCTCCTTTATTAAAGTTTACTATAACATACCTACGATAAGAAAAAAAGAATTAACTGTTAATAACTAAAAACTTATACACAGCTAATTCTTTTTCCTCAAAAATTTATTTTGAAACAATAAAATTATTCCAATCAAAACAAATACAATACTAATTACTTGACTCCAAGAAAAAAGTATTCCCACATGACTAGCTCGCAAATAATCAAGACCAAATTTACATAATCCACACATTATAAAACTTAAAGCTAACACATTACTATCAAACTTATCCTTAACCTGAGAAAAAAACATATATATAAATATACCAAAAAAACATATTGTTTCTACTAATTGAATAGGAAATAATTTAACACCTTTAGGTGCTACTAAAGAATAATTATATATAACATTTAAAAATCCCTCATACTCAATTCCATAACAACACCCTACCAAAAAACAACCTATCTTCCCTACAGCATACATTAAAGGAATAGAAGGCATAAATAAAAATAACATCTTTTTTATATCCTTTTTAAACTGCCATGAAAAAAAGGTCAAAAAGAGAATTGCTCCTATTACTGCTCCATAAGAAGACAAACCTAATGTATAAAAATTAAACTTTCCATAAAGTTTTATATTTTCAAAATAAGTTAATAACTTAGCTCCTAATATTATCCCTATATTTTCATACATTAAAGCTCCAATTACTTCATATTTAAATAAACCATACTTCTTATAACTTACCATTACTATTAATATATTAAGAATTAACGCCAAGATAATTGCTAACCCATAAAATGATATTTTTATATTAAACATAAAAAACTCCTATCCAGGACAACTAGATGCCGCACCAATACAGGAGATTGATAAAGCTCCACAAATAAGTATAATAAAAATTAAAAACAAAATAAATAATACAAACAAAGTTATTAAAAAGACAAATAATACATTAATCAAAGAACTTTTAGGACACTTAATTTTTCCTGTAACTAAAACAATCGTTGCTGATACAAAAAACAATACAAAATTTCTAAAAATAATAATAAATAAAAAACAACAAAGAAAAAGTAAAGCATAAAAAATTGGATTATTCTTTTTTTCAACAACTTCATTTTCTTGTATTAATTTGGTTAAATCACTACCACAATACGTACAAAACTTCCACGATTCAAGAACCTTTTTTCCGCATTTTAAGCAATATCTTTTATTTTCATTTTCCATAAAAAATCACCAACATAACTCTTAAAAATCACTAACAATAGAAGCATATAAAACTGGCATAACAGAATCTATATCCTCCCTTTTTATCTTAATAAAATAACCTATTTTACCGCCACTAAAAACAATCTCATCATATATAACTGTTTTAAATACTTTCTTCATTCCAATTGGACTACAACCACCATGAACATAACCAGTAACACCAAGCAACTCTTTCATTGGTAACATTACTATATCTTTTTCACCAACTGCACAAGCTGCCTTTTTTAAGTCTAAGCTTCTAGCAACAGGAACAACAAAAACATAATAAATTCCACTCTTACCTATTGTCACTAATGTTTTAAAAGTACTTTCTTGTTTCTCACCTAACATGGTAGCACAAGTAACTCCATCCAAAGCTTCTTTAATATCCAAAACTAATTCTTTATAAGGTATCTTCTTACTATCTAAAATCCTCATTGCATTAGTTTTTATGCTTTTTCCCATATAATTCCTCTTGTTCTAAAAAATCTCCACCTAAAGATATAACTTCATAATTATGTGTCTTTCTAAATTCTTTTCTTTCTTCCTGAGGCATATTTTTTATCTCCAAAGCCTTATCAATATGAAGTATACCATCCAAATGATCATATTCATGAGAAAATACCGTTGCTGGAAAACCCTTAAATGTTTTTTTATGCTTTTTACCAGCCATATCTAAATACTCTATTACCATTTTATATGGTCTTAAAACAAGTCCCATATTATCTAAACAACTAGCACAAGCTTCCCAATATTTTGTTAATCCT
>CANDCB010000093.1 GCA_947383065.1 uncultured Bacillota bacterium
GGTTTTGAAACATTGGTTATTTCTCTTTGTAGTGGTTTATTAATTTTTATTTTTATGTATTTTATAAGATATATTGGAAATAAAATTTTTAAAGAAGAATCGATAGGTGGGGGAGATGTTAAATTAGCAGTTTTTTTTGGTTTTTTATTAGGTCTTAGACTTAGCATAATATCTCTTATATTAGGTTCTTTTTTAGCTTTTCCATATGCGATATTTTCTTTTCTTAGTAATAAATCTAAAGAAATTCCTTTTGGACCTTTTTTAATAACTGGATTATATTTGGTGTTTGTTTTTATGAATAATATAAATCAATTTTTAGAAATAATTTTTTAATAGATTTTGTTAAAATTTTAAATAAAAAAAGACCAAAGGTCTTAAAAATTATTTATATAAGATTCACCATAATTAAAATCATCATCGTCATCATCATCTTCAATATTTATTGTGGTAGACTGATTCTCGTTATTATTTCTATTGATGTTCATTTTATCGGAAGACTCATTAGAATCTTGTTCGATATTTTCTTTTTCAGTATTTTCATTGGCATCATTATTTTGGTCTTCTTTAATTTTTTCAATGGTTATATTATTTTCATCGTCGTTAGTGGTATTAGATGAGGCTTTTTTTTCAATTTCCGCAAGAATGTTTTTTAATTCAAGCTCACTTAATTTTAAGTTACTATTTGAAGAATCGTAAGAGTTATTATCTTCTTTTTTTTCTTCATTTTTTAGATTATTATTTATAAAAGTAATGGTATTTTCATGGGAAGTTTTAAAGTCTTTATCTTCTTCTTGTTGACCATTGCCTAAAATAATATCTTTTATGTTACTATTTTCTTCACTGAAATCTATTTTTAAATCCATTATTCTAATTATTTCTTGAAAAGAGGTTAAACCTTCTAAAACTTTTTTAAAGCCATTTTTTATTAATGACTCATTATCAGAGTAAATTATATTTCTTATTAGTTCACGTTTTTTATTATTAGCAATTGCCCTTCTTAATTCTTCAGTAATTATAATTACTTCTTCTACAGGAATTTGTTCAACATATCCTTCGGTACATTCATCACAACCATTAGGATAGTATAATTCGTCAATTTCTTCACCTAATATTTCTTTGATAACAGCTTTTTCATATGGAGTTACACTTTTTTTAATACGACATGCAGGACATAATTTTTTAACAAGTCTTTGAGAGATTATTCCAATTAGGTTAGAACCTAAAAGATAGTTTTCAACTTCCATATTTAAGAGTGTATCTATGGTTTGATAAGCATTTTTAGTATGCATTGTTGATATTACTAATTTTCCAGAAACAGAAGCTCTTAAAGCCATTCTGTTAGTGTAATCATCTATTAATTCATTAATGGCAATTATATTAGGATCTTGAAGCATTACATTTCTTAATACGTTATGATAATTTAGACCTTTATCCGGAGCAATTTGTACTTGATTTATGCCTTTGATTCGCATTTTTACAGGTTCTTCAATTGATATTATATTATTAATTTTATTATTTAGTTCTTTAAGTAAAGTGTAGGTAGTAGTAGTTTTACCGGAATTGGTATTACCAGTAATTAATAAAATTCCTTGACTTTCTTTTATTAAATTTTTAACTTTTTCAATATTATTATCTTCAAAGCCGATATTTCTTAAATTTTTTATGTTTTTGGCATAATTAGATATATGTACAACTAGTTTTTCTCCATCAACAACTGGTAATGAAGATACATGCATATTATGTGATCGACTATTTAATTCAAAATTGATGGTTCCAATTTGTGGAAGTAATGAGTCGGTGATGTTCATTCCAGCTAAAATTTTAATTCTAGTAATTATGTTAGTTTTTACATGTTCAGGGGCGACAGTGTATTCCTTTAAATCACCATTTATTCTAAAACGAATATCAAGTTCATCGCTAAATGGATCAAAATGAATATCAGTTGCATTCATTTTGATTGCATCAGTAAGAATGTTTTTTACAATGCTAACAGTAGGTACATTTTCAAAATCGTATTCACGTAGTGCCATATTATCACCCAATCTTTATTCTTATAATTAATTATATCGCACTTATATTTTTTACTCAATAAAATTTATAACATGATAGTTTATTAATTTATTACAATATAAATATTTTAAAATTTATTAATAAAATTATTGCTTTTAAATATATGGTGTTTTATAATACTGATAAATACGAAGAACAAGAGGAGTAATCTATTTTTTTTATCAAAGAGAGTTCTTGGTTGGTGAAAAAGAATATAAAGAGTAGATGAAGGTTACTTGGGAGTAGAATATCCGTTAATATGCGTTAAATATTAAGTGTATAACGACAGTTATAAATTAAGGTGGTACCGCGGGATTTGTTCTCGTCCTTAAATTATAATTGTTTTTTTATTAAATGAATTTAAGGAGGGTCAAATGAGTGAAAAAGTAGATAATTATCTTGATGTTTTCAAAAATTATGTTTCGAATTATGATTTAGAAAATGAAAAAATTTTTCATAAATATGAGCATTCTATAAGAGTAATGAGATTAGCAGAAAAATATGCTCGAGTCTTGAATTTTAATGAAGAAGATATAGAGATTGCATTATTAATTGGTTTATTACATGATTTTGGTCGTTTTGAGCAATTGAGAGTTTATGATAGTTTTGATGATTCTAAAACGATAGATCATGCTGATTATAGTGTAAGTAAATTATTTTTGGAAAAGAATATTTTAAAGTTTACGAATCAAGAAAATTGGTATCCTATTATTGAATTTGCAATTAAATATCATAATAAGTTAGAGTTACCAGAATTAAATGATGAGAGGATAATAAAACATGCTAGATTAATTAGGGATGTTGATAAACTAGATATACTTTATACATTAGCTGGTAAAGTAGAAGCTGATGAAAGTCAGATTCATCATCAAGTTTTAGTTGCAATAAAAAATCATGGTCTTATAGATCGAAAATATACTATAACTAAAAATGATAAAATAGCTAATCAATATGGTTTTGCATTTAATATATATAATAATGTTATTTTAAGAGAATATAAAGATGTTTTGATGATATATCATCAAAAATTGAAAGAGAAAGAAAAGTTTAAAGAGATTTATGAGGAAGTAATTAAATATTTAGATGAAAGGATTGAAGAAGATGAAAGAAATAGAAACTAAATATAATCATCAAAAGATTGAAGAACATAAATATGAAGATTGGAAAAATAAAGGTTATTTTAATTCAGGAGATAAAACAAAGAAGCCTTTTTGTATTGTGATACCACCACCAAATGTTACTGGTAAATTGCATTTAGGCCATGCGATGGATGTTTCAATTCAAGATATACTTATACGTTATAAGAGAATGCAAGGATTTGATTGTCTATGGTTACCAGGAATGGATCATGCAGCGATAGCTACTGAAGCTAAGGTAGTAAAAAAATTGAAAGAAGTAGGTATTGATAAATACGAATATGGTCGTGAAAAGTTTTTGGAGGCTTGTTGGGATTGGACACATGAATATGGTGGAAGTATTAGAGATCAATGGGCTAAAGTTGGAATTTCAGTAGATTATAATAAAGAAAGATTTACTTTAGATGAAGGATTAAATAAAGCAGTTACAAAGGTTTTTGTTGATTATTATAACGAAGGTCTTATATATAAAGGTGAAAAGATTATTAACTGGGATCCTCAAGCACAGACAGCTTTATCAAATGAAGAAGTTATATATAAAGAAGTTGAAGGGGCTTTTTATCATTTAAAATATTTTATTGAAGGGACAGAAGAATATCTTGATGTTGCAACAACGAGACCTGAAACTTTATTTGGTGATACAGCTGTAGCGGTTAATCCTGAAGATGAAAGATATAAGCATTTAATTGGAAAGAAAGTTATTTTGCCAATTGTTAATAAGTTAATTCCTATAATAGGAGATGAACATGCTGATCCAGAATTTGGAACTGGTTGTGTTAAGATTACGCCAGCCCATGATCCTAACGATTTTGAAGTAGGGAATCGTCATAATTTAGAACGTATTATAGTTATGAATCCTGACGCTACGATGAATTCTAATGCTTATGCTTATCAAGGAATGAGTCGTGAAAAATGTCGTGAAGAATTATTGAAAGATTTAGAAAAACAAGATTTGTTAATTAGCGTTGAAAAAATGACTCATTCAGTTGGACATAGTGAAAGAACTGGGGTAATGGTTGAACCTTATTTATCAAAACAGTGGTTTGTTAAAATGGGGGAATTGTCTAAGCATGTTTTAGAAACGCAAGAGAAAAAAGATGAAAAAGTTAACTTTGTGCCAGAGAGGTTTGAAAAAATTCTTAATCATTGGATGGAAATATCTTATGATTGGTGTATTTCAAGGCAATTATGGTGGGGACATCGTATTCCAGCGTGGTATAAAGATGATGAAATATATGTTGGTATGGAGGCTCCAAAGGAAGAAGGATGGCATCAAGATGAAGATGTTTTAGATACTTGGTTTTCTAGTGCATTATGGCCTTTCAGTACTTTAGGTTGGCCGGAAAAAACTGAAGATATGTTACGTTTTTATCCAAATGATGTTTTGGTAACAGCTTATGATATTATTTTCTTTTGGGTTGCACGTATGGTTTTTCAGGCGGAACATATTACAAAGTCTCGTCCATTTAGGGATTGTATAATACATGGCTTAATTCGTGATAAAGAGGGACGTAAAATGTCTAAATCATTGGGTAATGGAGTTGACCCAATGGATTTAATTGATGAATATGGAGCCGATGCTTTAAGATTTTATTTAGCTACTGATGTAGCTTTAGGAACAGATTTACGCTTTGATAAAGAAAAAGTTGCTAGTACATGGAATTTTATAAATAAGTTGTGGAATGCTTCACGTTTTGTTTTATTAAATATTGATGGTTTAACTGAACTGGATTTAACT
>CANDCB010000094.1 GCA_947383065.1 uncultured Bacillota bacterium
AATTTCTTCTAAGGGTAATTTGTCTAAATATTATAATGAGTTTCAAAAAGCAGCGACTGAAACTAGTATAAATGCTTTACATTTAATGACTCGAAGTCAACAAGAAGGAGCAGATAAAGAAACTTATAGTGCTGTAACTGGTAAATTTACGACAACAACAGGAATTAAAAATCCTGATGGCAAGACTTTAGATGGATTTTATAATTTTTATAATATAGGTGCATATGTTGATAAAGATAAGAATTATACTTCGTCTATTCAAAGAGGTCTTGCATATGCGGGTGGTTTAATTGATGGAACTGGTAATAATCGTCCATGGAATACTCCAGAAAAGGCAATAATAGGTGGAGGTTACTTTATTGGTAATCAGTATGTAAAAAAAGGTCAAAATACAATTTTTTTCCAAAAATATAATATTTCAACTTATACAAATTATACAATGTTTAATCATCAGTATATGACAAATGGTGGAGCTCCTTTGTCTGAAGGTAATGCATTAAGAGGAGCATATGAAGCTGGTGAATTATTAGAAACATCATTTGAATTTATTATTCCAGTATATAAAAATATGAATAATGATATTCAGCAACCTGTAAATAAGAATAGTGATAAAACTCTTAGTAAAATAGAAATAAATAATAATTTAATTGCTGGCTTTAATAATACTCGAACAGAGTATGAAGGTGTAAATTTAATAACTAATAATGCATCATTTAGTTTAACTGTGGTTCCAAATAATAGTTTAAGTAAAGTTATAGGTACTAATGTTAATTTCGTAAATAATAAAGCGACAATTAAGTTTGTTAATGGAATGGCGACAGTTAATTTTAAAGTTGTAGCGGAAAATGAAACAGCAACTGATTATAAAATTGTTGTAAAACAGGTATTACCAATTCAAAATGTAACAGTTAATAATGTAGTTTCAAAAATGGGAGTTCGTATTAATGATGGTTATATGTTTGGTATAAGTCCAGGGACAACTGCTGAAACTTTAATTAATACAGCAAAGAAAAATAATGGTAATGCGGTGGTAACTGATAAAAATGGTCAAGTTAAAAAGGATAATATTTTAGTTACGGGAGATAAGATTACGATTAAAGGGACTGTTGAAAGCAAGACATACGTAATAGCTGTTCGTGGAGATATAAATGGTGATGGAGTTGTTAAAATAAATGATTTAATTTTACTTCAAAGTCATATTTTGGAAAAGGTTAAGTTGACTAAAGAAAAGTTTTATGCGGCAGATATAAATTATGATAGTAATTTAAGAATTAATGATTTATTATTAATTCAGAGTAGTATTTTAGGTAAAACAAGATTATAAGGAGGAGTTAAAATGAAAAGAATAAATTATATCTTATTTGGGGTTTTGCTGTTTATTGTATCAGTACAAGTTAATGCTGCTAGTATATCTGTTGTTACTGATAAAAGAACTGTTACAGTAGGAAGCAATGTTAAAATCACAGTAGATGTTTCTGGAGCTTCAGGATGGGAATATTGTCTTCAATATGATACTAATATTTTTACTTTAGTTTCAGCTAATTCTGATACTGCGGGACCATGTGTAAAAACAGGAAGTACTCTTTTAGGATATGCAAAAGTAACTTATACTTTAAAAGCCAATAAAAGTGGTTCATCGACAATAGGTATCAGAGATTATTCTTTATATGGTGATGCGGATAGTGAAGGGAATTTACCATTAATTGAAAATCCTAAAGTTGGCAGTGTTAGTTTAGTTTCAAAAACACAACAAGAAATAGAGGCAAGTTACAGTACAAATGCAGATTTACGTAATTTAACTATTGATGGATATGGGTTAGAGCCTCGTTTTGATAAAAATACTTTAGAATATAGTCTTGATGTTGAGAATGACGTTGAATCAATAATAATTCAAGCTGTAACAGACGATGCTAAGTCTTATTTAACAGGGACTGGAAAGAAAGATTTATCCGAAGGAATTAATAAATTTGAGATTGTTGTTACTGCAGAAAAAGGAAATAAAAAAACATATGTTATAAGTGTTAATCGTAAGGAACTTAATCCTATTTCTGTAGAAGTAAATGGCAAAAATTATAATGTTGTAAGAAAAAGTGAAGCGTTAGAAGCACCAACTTATTATACAGCTACAAATGTTAATATAAATGATACTGAAATACCAGCTTTTACAAGTGAAATTACTGGTTATACTTTAGTTGGTTTAAAAGATGAAGAAGGAAAAATTAATTTATATATATATGATAATGGTAGTTATCGTTTATATAAGCAAATTGGTAATGAAGGTTTTATATTTATTTCTTTAAATGCGAGTGAGATTATTAAAGGATATGAAAGTAAAAAAACAATTAATATAAATGATATTGAAGTTGAAGCTTATAGTAATTCTGAAGATGATGATTTAGTTTTGGTCTATGGAATGAATGCAAGTACAGGAGATAAAAATTGGTACTATTATGATACTAAAGAAGGAACTTTTCAAAGATATATAGCTAAAGAGATTACAAATAGTGATGAAAATTATTTTTCTTTAGTTGTTATTTTTGCTCTTGGTTTAGCTTTAGCAATTTTGATAATTGTGGTTTTACTTATAATGCTTGCTAAAAAAGATAAACAAAGAAAAAAATTAATTGCTTTTATTGAGAAGAAGATTCCTAAAAAAGATAAAACTGTTAATGCTAAAAAAGAAGCAGTTAGTTCTTTAGATAAGGCTCCTACAAAGGAAAAAGATAATGATAGGCAAGATAAAAAAGAAAATGTTTCAGAAGAAAGTCCTAAAAAGGTAAGAAAGAAAAAGAAAATTCAAGAAGATGAAGAATATAATCCAGAATTAGAAGATTTAAATATGCAATTTTTAGATTTTATTGATAATAAAAAAACAGCGAAGAAAGCCTCGCAGGAATAAAGAAGACATTAATGTTTATTTAATGTTCTTTTTTTGAGTAATAGATATAATTACCTTATATCTTTTTTTTTCTTAATGGTTTATAATGAATATGGTGATATATATGGAGTTAACTGTAAATGGTCATAATATCTTTTTAATAGTATTTGTTACATTTTTGGTAAGTGCTTTTTTAGTTCCGCTCGTAAAAAAAGCAGCTTTGCATGTAGGAGCAATGGATATGCCTAATAAGCGAAAAGCTCATACAGTACCTACTCCGCGCATGGGAGGATTAGCGATTTTTGGAGCCTTTATTTTGGGATATATTTTATTTGCTCGTATGTCTATTCAAATGCTTTCTATTCTTATTGGTGGGTTTATTGTCATTTTAACTGGTGTATTTGATGATATTAAACCTGTTCCTGCTAAAATAAAGTTGTTTTTGCAAATTATAGCAGCTTGTGTTGTTGTTTTTTATGGGAAGATTGTCGTTAATCATATAAGTATGCTTGGAATAAATTTTGATTTTCCTGTTCCTTTAAATTATATAGTAACAATAATATTTATTGTAGGTATTACGAATGCTATAAATCTAATTGATGGGTTAGATGGATTGGCATCTGGTGTTTCTTCAATATATTTTGCAACTATTGCTATAATTGCTTTTATAATTAATAAAATGCAGGGATTAGATACAATTTTGTCTTTGATTATGTTAGGTTCAACTCTTGGTTTTTTACTTCATAATTTTCATCCCGCTAAAATTTTTATGGGGGATACAGGAAGTTTGTTTTTAGGATTTACAATTAGTGTTATTGCTTTATTAGGGTTTAAGGCGACGACTTTAACATCTTTAATTATTCCTATAGTAATTTTGGCAATTCCGATTTTTGATACATCTTTAGCAATCTTTAGAAGAATAATTAAAGGAGAAAAAATTACTGCTCCTGATAAAGACCATTTTCATCATCAGTTATTAAAGATGAAATTTGGGGTAAGAAGTACAGTTTTGATTATTTATGCTATTAATATTCTTTTTGCTTCTGTTAGTATATTCTTTGTCTTAGGAGATTCGAAAATGGCGATAGCAGTATATGTTGCTTTGATGATTTTATTACTTTTCTTAGTTTTAAAAACAGATATATTATTTAATCATCATAAAGAGAATATAAAAAAATAAGTGAAATAAGGTGTAAAAATGAATTTAAATTTATATGATTTTGATGGAACTATATATGATGGCGATTCAGGAGTTGATTTCGTTTTTTTTGCTATTAGAAAGAAACCGAAAGTTTTATTTACTATTTTGGGATCATTTTTTATAATTATACTTTATATTTTGAAAATAAAAACAAAAGAAGAAATGAAAAATAGAGTATTTAGTTTTTTAAAATATTTTTCTGATACGGATAGTTTAGTTAAAGAGTTTTGGGAAGAACATGAGTGGAAAATAAAAGATTTTTGGAAAAATAAAAAAGACCATAAAAATGATATTATTATATCAGCATCTTGTTCTTTTTGGTTGAAACCTATTGCAGATAAATATAAAGTTAAAGATTTATTTGCTACAGAAATGGATCCTAAAACTGGTAAAATTACAGGAAATAATTGTCATAGCGAGGAAAAAGTAAAACAATTTATAAAAAAATATCCTAAAGCTAAGGTTATGGAAATGTATACAGATTCGATTCATGATTTGCCTTTAATAGAGTTAGCTTTAAATGGTTACTTAGTAAAAAAGAATAAAATTTATAATTATTATGAATATAAACCTAATATAATAGTTAGATTTTGGCGTTTTGGTTGGGGAATATATCATAAAAATGAGGAACTTTGGAATTATATAATTGTTGGTGGTTTAACAACTGTTGTTTCAATTGTAGTTAAGTGGGGATTATATTTTACCGTATTAGATGTTAATCAAAAATTAGATGCACAAATAGGTGTTTGT
>CANDCB010000095.1 GCA_947383065.1 uncultured Bacillota bacterium
TCAAGAGGATTATTTTTAATATCATTATCTAACATATCTCTTAAAGAATACCCAGCATTTTTGAATGCCCGCCAAATGGTATCAGTGCATACTCCTTCATCATCTGGAGGATATGAGTTTTCATAATATTTACTGATATATTTAGGGTGATTATTGGCATCTTTGCGAGCTCCTAAAACGAAATCGCTATAATCATCAATATTATCTTTATCATAATCATATTTACTATATATAGTTTTAATACCAAAATCACTGGCTTTATAATATTCTTTTGGAATTAAATTGTAATAATTCATTAGATATAAAACGGCTATTGTAAAGATGGCTATTAATATTATAAATAAAAATGTTTTACCAACTTTTTTACGCATATTTTGTAATTCATTCATACTAGTACTCCCTTTTTTAATTATATCAAAATAATTTCATAAAAATAATTAAAATATATTAAAAAACCATTGGCAAATGGTTTTATTTTTAAATGGCTAATTCTTTGTTTCGCCTTTTAATGATAATTAAATATGCTAAGCCAGAAATTACAAGACCAGTAACTTCTAAAGTTAACATGGGTGGAAAATATTTTAACCATGGGTAAAGAATCATTACATTATCGGGTATTTTGGTTGAAAATATATAATTTGTATCAAAAAATATATTAAAAGGATACATAATAAGCATTAAAAAGTTAGTTAAAATAAAAGTTTTTATATAATCACGCAGCTCAACTTTGTATCCTAAAGCATAATAAGAAAAGAAACTAATACAGATAAAGAAATGATGTGATATAACATATTGCCAAAAATTAAAATTATCAATGGTAGAAATTAAATCTGGCCATAATATAGCTGGTATAGGTCCTATGAAGCATAAAAATATGGTATACTTAAAGATTTTTTCTTTTTTAAAAAAACAGCCATACATAAACATATAGTTGGCAATAAAGCATAAATGAAATGGTAAATCTTTTTTATAGTCAAAACTACCAAAATACAAATTACCAAAAGTATAAATAATCATATTAATTAGTAAAATTAAAGCAGATACTTTTAAGATTTTCCATGTCTTATCTTTGTTCATTAAAGATATTTTATTTCTATTTAAATAAATAATTATGATAACTATTACTGGTATTATAGAAAATATATTATGAATAAGACCAAATTGTTTAA
Organism: uncultured Bacillota bacterium; assembly: GCA_947383065.1. The sequence goes on from CANDCB010000095.1 coordinate 1,170, forward strand.
ACAAAAATTTTGGATTTTCATTGACAAAAAATTCTCTTAGCATTACTACATCGCCTTCTTAAATTATCTTTTAAAAGATGGTATTTTCTGAAATTTATCATATCAAAAAATGGCTAATTTGTCTATCGATTATAGAATTGAGTCAAGATAATTTTTAAAGAAAAAAAAGAGATTTTAATAATCTCTTATTTATTTTTAAATTGAACTAATATTCCTAAAAAGGCAATTACTATAATTATAATTGTTAATATATTGGAAGATAAATTAATTAATAAAGGTAAAGAGGATTTGATAATATTAGCACCAGCAAGAGAACTTACAACAATTAATATTGGTTTTATAAAAAATGTAGAAAGTGCTCCAATAAGTAGTGCGATTCCACCTTGTATAATAAAATTAACTCCTTCTTCCATTCCTGTAATATAAGGTCCTATTGTAATAAAGACTAAATATGAAACAGCAATAAATAAAGCTAATTTTTCTAATTTAAAGCCAACACTACCTAAAATTATTCCAACTATTATTTGAATTAATAGTAATAAATTATTATTTGCTATAAAATAGCTACCAACATATTTAGTTAAAGTAGCTCCTATTAAAAACCAAGCTAATGTAATGACTAATTTTTGAATTTTATAACCACTAAAACATAAAACTAAGCCAATTAAAATGGCAATTAAAGCTTTTATTTCTGGTGTCATTTAAGATTTCCTCCTTAATTTATATATTAATTTATATATTTCATATACTACAATTATAATAAATGAAATTAATAAAATTTTAAATACATCTAAAAGTGGTAATGGCGTAACTTTTAAGAATAAGGCAGTTATTGGAATTTCAGCCATAATAATTTGTAAAACAATTGATCCTATAACAGTAATTATTACAAAAGGATTATCTAATAATGATTCTTTAAACACTGTTCTTTTTTCGCTACGACAATTTAAAACATTAATGTTTTGGATAAAAACCATTAGCATCATAATCACAGAACGAGCAATAATGATATCAACATTTTGATCCATCATGTATTTCCATATTCCAAAAACTACAGCGCTTATTGCTATGCCTAAGATTCCGACTTCAATCATTAAGTCTTTAGAAAATAAAGACTCTTTTGTATCTCGTGGTTTTTCTTTCATAATATTTTTTTCGGCTTTTTCAAAAGAAAGAGCAACATCTTGTAAACCATCTGTTACAATATTTAGCCATAGTAATTGAATAGCAAGGAGTGGTATATCATAGCCAAAAGCAATAGAAAGGAGAAAAAAACAAACTTCCGCAAAACCACATCCTAATAAAAATAAGGTAATCTTTCTTATATTACTATATGCTGTTCTCCCCTCTTTTACTCCAGAAACAATAGAAGAAAAATCATCATTACGAATAATCATAGATGCGGTTTCTTTGGCAACGTCAGTTCCACTTCCCATAGCAATACCAATATTAGCTGCTCTAATTGCTGGAGCATCATTAACTCCATCACCTGTAACTGCTACAAATTCACCTTGTCTTTTAAATGATTCAACAATTTCTAATTTATCAATTGGTGTAACTCGTGAAAATACTTTTTTGCAACTTATAAATTTATCAAATTCTTTTTGCCCCATATTACGATATTTAATAAGATCTTTACCCGTTGCCACTTCTTCTTTTTTTGAACATAATCCTAAATCTTTAGCAATAGCATATGCAGTTAAAGGGTGATCTCCTGTTACCATAACAACTTTAATTCCAGCATTTTTGCATTCTTTTAAAGACTCTTTAGCTGTATTTCTTATTGGGTCAATAAAGCCAACCATTCCAACAAATTCTAAATTTTTAATATCGTTAATTGTTGTTCCGTCAACTTTTCCAGCAGCGATGGCTATAACTCTAAAACCGCGACTGGTTAAATCATCATTTTGATCATAATAATCTTCATTTTCTTCAGAAAATGACATTATTTTTTCTAATGAGCCTTTTACTGTACAGTATGTCTCCCCTTTTATACGATAAAAGGCAGCTGAATATTGGTTTTCTGATTCATATGGAACAGTTTCTATAACTTTTGGCTTATCCTTTATTTTTAGCTTCTCAGCTAAACTTAAAAAAGCAATGTCAATTGAGTCGCCAAAAGATTCCCACTTGTTTCCTTTTTTTTCAAGGTGGGCTTCATTATTTATTGCACCAAGCATTGCAATATATTCAGCACTTAAAATATCTCCACCGTTTAGAGCACTTACTTTACCATCTCCATTATAACCTGTTCCCGATATAGAGTAAGCTTTGCCATCTTTTAAGATTATTTCTTTAGCAGTTTGCTCATTAACAGTTAGAGTTCCTGTTTTATCTGTTGCAATAACAGTACAACTTCCTAACGATTCTACCGCATTTAATTTTTTTACGATAACAATTTTTTTGGCCATTCTTTTTGAAGCTATTGTAAGAGCCATTGTCAGTGCTAGAGGAAGTCCTTCTGGCATCGCTGATACTGATAGAGCTATCACGCATAAAAATATTTCGTTAATTGGATAACCTTTGGCAATCAAAACTAGTGTTGTAATAATAGCGACTATTATTATGATAATACTAATTTGTTTGGAAAATTTTTCTGTTCTTATGGTTAAAGGTGATTTTTCTTCTTTTGTATTAGTAACTTTATCAGCAATTTTACCAATTTCTGTTTTTGTGGAAGTAGCAACTACGATAGCTTTTGCACGACCAGTTGTAACAGAAGTTCCAGCATAAACCATATTTTTTCTTTCAGCTAATGATATTTCTTCATCCAAACAAATATTAGTTTTATAAACACTTAAACTTTCTCCAGTTAATGCTGATTCATCGACTTGCAAATTATGACATTCTATAATTCTAGCATCGGCACTAATTTTATCGCCACTTTCTAATACTAAAATATCTCCTAATGTTACTTCACTTGAATCAATTACGATTTCTTTACCATCTCTTATAACATTTGAAGTCGCTTTAATCATATTAATTAAAGCATCAGCATCTTTTCTGGCTTTCCATTCTTCATATGTTCCCATTAAAACATCAACTAGAATAATTATTATTAAGGCAATAGCATCAATAATTTCTCTAGCCATAAAAGATAAAAAAACTGTAACAACTAAAATCAATTCAATAGGATTTTGAAATTGAGAAATAAATAATTTAAATACACTATCTTGTTTCTTTTTAGGGAGTTCATTTTTACCATATTTTTCTAAATTTAAAGCGGCTTTTTCAGGGCTTAATCCTTCATAAGTTGTATCAAAATACTTTAAAACTTCATCAATATCTTTATTATAAAATTTCATAAGCAATTATACCTTTCTTCTGTAATATTATTGTTTACATTTTATCATAAATTATTGCTAGTTTCTATACTTCTCTTTGTGTAAATATTTATATTTGGAAAAAGAAAAATCGATAAATTATTATCGATTATTTATAAAGTAATGCGGAATATATAGTGTTGTAGTTTTCTGTTATTAATATTTTATTTACATTATAGTAGTATTTATGTAGTATTTATTTTTTATATATTCCGCGTTTATTATTAAAATTTCTTTATTCTTATTCTTCTTTTTTCTACTAAGAAGATATAACTT
>CANDCB010000096.1 GCA_947383065.1 uncultured Bacillota bacterium
TAATAAACCGGTAATTTGACCAAATAATTCTTCTTTTGTCATTATCCCTATTTTTTCTTCTTTAGGAAGCATCATTGTATAGCCACCTGCCATACCACGTGGAATAATAGTTATTTTATGAACTTCTTGGGCTTCTTGAAGTTTGATTCCTATTACGGCATGTCCTGCTTCATGTATAGCTACTAAACGTTTTTCTTTTTCAGTTATACGACGAGATGTTTTAGCTGGGCCTAGTAATACACGGTCTGTTGCTTCGTCAATTTCCTCCATAGTTATTGCTTCTTTATCACGTCTTACGGCTAATAAAGCAGCTTCATTTAAAAGGTTTTCTAAGTCAGCGCCACTAAAGCCTGGAGTTCTTTGACTAACATTTGCTAAGTTAACTTCTGGAGCAAAAACTTTATTTTTAGCATGAACTCCTAAGATTTCTTCTCTTTCACGAGAGTCTGGTAAATTTACTGTAACTTGACGGTCGAATCTTCCAGGTCGTAATAAGGCAGGGTCCAAAACGTCTGGGCGGTTAGTTGCCGCGATAATTATTATACCTTCATTAGCTCCAAAGCCATCCATTTCAGTTAATAGTTGGTTTAGTGTTTGTTCACGTTCATCATGTCCACCACCTAAACCTGTACCTCTTTGACGGCCTACGGCATCTATTTCATCAATAAAAATTAAACATGGTGCACTTTGTTTAGCTTGTTTAAACATATCTCTTACACGGGAAGCTCCAACACCGACAAATAATTCAACGAAATCAGATCCACTTATGTAATAGAAAGGAACATTAGCTTCACCAGCAACAGCTTTTGCTAATAATGTTTTACCTGTTCCAGGAGGACCTACTAATAAAACTCCTTTAGGAATTCGTGCTCCTAATTTTTGGAATTTTTTAGGATTTTTTAAGAAATCAATAAGTTCCTGAACTTCTTCTTTTTCTTCTTTTAAACCAGCGACATCAGTAAATCTTATTTGTCCACCATCTTCGCTTAGTTTAGCGCGGCTTCTTCCAAAATCCATAGATTTATTATTACCTGCAGATAATCTAGTGAACATAAAATAAGCAGCAGCTAATAAAGCAACCATAGGTAATATGTTAAATAAATATAGAACAAAATTATTTGATCCAGGATCTTTTCTGGTTTTATATTCTTTTATTTCTTGATCTTTAGCATATTTTGTAATAGTTTCAATTTCTTCACTTATAACGCGAGCAGTAAAGTATTCTTTTTTACTATAGTCAGATAATTTACCTTCTATTTCATAAACACTTTCACTACTTTTAGGAGTAATTGTAATTTCTGTTACTTTTTGTTCTTTAATTTGTTCAAGTAGTTCTCCTGTTGTTAATTCATGTGGTTTAGTAAGACCTGAATACCACATAACAAGGACAAACATCAATGTTAAAACTAATAAGCCCCATTGGAATGCTATTTTGTTAGCTTTATTTTTTCTTTTCATCTTTTTTCTCCTTCATATAAAAATTTTACATAAATTTAATTATACCATAATATTATATCATAGTTTTCATTCTTTGATTTATCAAATTTAGATTTTTTTAGGCCCGGAAGCCAAATAATTGTATCTTTACTGTCTACTACTATAGGTTGGTTATCTCTTTGCTCTTTTGTTAATTTACTATCGATAAAAATATCTTTGATTTTTTTAGATGAAGTCATATTTTTTATAATCATTTTATCGCCAGTTTTTCTTGTTCTAACATATAGAGGCAGTTCTAATTCTTGTGAATTTAACCTTATATAATAATTACTATTATTATCTGTTGATTTGATAGTTTTAATAGAATGCTTATTAGGAAGAAATATTTCTTTTTTTAGTGGTAAACAGTATTTTTCAGAAGTAATAGATTCTCTAGTAATCTTAATTTTATTATATGATTTTACTATTTTTAAATTATCTGGTAAGTTTATATTTAAATTTGGTTTTTGGCTCTTAATAATATCAAGAATTAACGATACATGTTTATCATTTACAAGATATAGATTAGTTTCGTAGTTATCATCAAGGATGTACTCAATAATTTTAGTTTGAATTAAATTATCTAAAGCTGTGAAATTTTCTATGTCTAAAGTTTGTTTATTATACCTTTTTTTTATTTCTTTTTTAGTAATATTATCAACATAATTATAATATTTTGTTAATTCGTTACTAAATTTTAGATATTTTAAATGAATATTTTTATTTTCTTTTTTTAAAAAAGGTAGAATATAATGACGATATCTATTTCTAGTATATTTATCTTCATTATTAGTTTTGTCTATTACTGCTGGAATTTGATATTTTTTATTATAATTTTCTATTTCTAATTTAGTCATAAAAATTAAGGGTTTTATAATAGTGTAATCTTTTTTTATATTTTCTATTTGAAAACCAGTGTATCCTTTAAGATTTGATCCTCTTGTAATACGCATTAATATAGTTTCTATTAAATCATCACCATGATGAGCAGTAAAAAGATATTTTGCTCGATATTTTTTTATTATGGTTTCAAAAAAATCATATCTTTTTTCACGTAATTCTAATTCATTATAATTATCATTTTTCGATTTTTTAGGGAAAGTTGTTGTTTCTAGTTGGAGATTATGACTTTTACAATAAGTTTTTATAAAAATCATTTCCTTTTTACTTTCTTCTCTAATATTATGGTTTATATGTGCACAAATTATGTTTATTTTTTTATCTAATGATAAAAGAATATTTAATAAACACATTGAATCTGGTCCACCAGATAAACCTATTACAACTGTATCATTATTTTTTAATAAGTTGTTAAGATAAGCCATTGTTTCTTTCATAGTTATCCCTCATTTGAGTATTTTATATGATTTTATAAATTAAAGCAATAATAATTTATTTTTGTTTTAAGATACATATTATTTGATGAAGATATTTATTTCATTTTTAAAATAGAGTCAATAAATTCTTTTATATTACCATCTAATACTTTACTTGCTTCTGTAGTTTCGTAACCTGAACGAGTATCTTTAACTAAAGTGTAAGGTTCTAAGACATAACTTCTTATTTGACTACCAAAATCTATACCTGTATTTATTCCTTTTAAACGTTTTAATTCTTGGTCTTTACGATTAGTTTCGAGAGCATATAGTTTACCTTTAAGAACTTTCATTGCTTGTTCTTTATTTTGAAGCTGACTTCGTTCATTTTGACAAGTTACTACTATTTTACTAGGGAAATGAGTTATTCTAACCGCTGATGGAGTCGTATTAACTCCTTGGCCACCGTGGCCGCTTGCACAATATACATCTATTCTTATGTCTTCTTCTTTAATTTCTATATTTATTTCTTGATTAATTTCAGGAACAACTGATATAGAAGCAAAAGAAGTATGACGACGTTTATTTGAGTCGAATGGTGAAATTCTTACAAGACGATGAACTCCACTTTCACATTTTAAATAGCCATAAGCATATTGTCCTTTGATATGTAAGGTTGCAGATTTTATACCAGCTTCTTCTCCTGATTGTTCTTCAATTAATTCATATTTATATTCCATTTTGTCACAAAATCTTTGATACATTCGTAAGAGCATTGAAGCCCAATCGCAGGATTCTACTCCACCTGCTCCTGGGTGAATTTCAAGATAACAATTACTATTTGAATATTCAGTGTTTAATAAAGTAGTGATTTCTAATTCTGAAATATCTTGAGAAAGCTTATTAAGACTTTCTTCTAATTCTTTTTGTAAATCACTAGAATATTCTAATTCTAAAAGATCTAGTATTTCTTTTGTTGATATAAGTTCATTATTTAAACTCTTATAAGTAGAGCTTTCTTTTTTCAAAACAGATAGTTCTTTATTTAATGTATTAGCTTTTTCAGGATCTTCCCAAAAAGTTGGTTGAGTCATTAAATTTTCTATTTCAGTTATGCGTTTACTTTTACTATCTATTTCAAAGTGACCTCCCGATATCAGATAGTTTTTTTTGTAAATATGATATTTTTAAATTTATTTCTCTAGATTCCACGTTCATCTTTCCTTTTTATTTAAGTAGCTATATTATATATTATTAATCTATTATAAACAAGAAAATTAAAAGTCTTTATTCGTAATTTGACGATAGTTTACTATATTGATAAATTAACTAGATTAATTAAATAATTAATGGACATTTATATTTTTATTCTTGTTAAATACTCTTTGTCATTTTCTCCTATTATATAGGCTCCATTATTTAATTGAACTTTTAAAGATTGGGGATTATCTTTATTTACTGATAAATAAATTTCTTTTTCAGGTATTAGTTCTTTACAAATATTTATAGCTAGAGCTAAGCCTTTGGTAGCGTATCCGTGTCCGCGGTATTCTGGCAAAATAGAATATCCTATGTGTCCTGGACCATTAGCTAAAAAATCATTAAGATGATGTCTTATTTTAAATAGTCCAACAATAGTTTTGTCGTTCCAAAGAAAATAATAGGTATTTGGGACATATCCATCAGGTAAGTTAAGTCCTTTAGATTGATTTATAATTTCAACAAGTATATTGTCTTTAAAATTTTCTTCTGTTGTTTCATAATATTTGTTTTCAAAGCCGTTTTCTAAAGGTGGAATTTTTTTGATAGCAATATATTCTTCTTTCCAGTCATTAATATTTGCAGGTTTTAAATAAAGATTCATAAAATCATCCTTTCTTTTTTATCTATGATTATATTTTTTGAAATTTTTTATTTTGAATAGA
>CANDCB010000097.1 GCA_947383065.1 uncultured Bacillota bacterium
GATGTTTATGGATGTCTAATTCATATAAAGTATCATCTGTACCAAGATAGATATTAGCATCTGTTCCAGGATTTAAATCAGTATCTAAAATTTCAATTCCTTTAGCATAAGTTTCATCTGTTTTTTCTTCAAGACCCAATTCAAATAAAGCACATATCATACCGTTTGAAGCTTGTCCTCTAATCATACCTGATTTTATTTCGTTATTACCTGGTAAAATACAACCTGGAAGGGCTACTAATACTTTTATTCCTTCTTTGACATTGGGAGCTCCACATATTATTTGAACAGTTTCTGAACCAATATCAACTTGACAAATATGTAAATGGTCACTATCTGGATGATCTTTACATGATATTACTTTTCCTATTATTAGTTTATCTATATGATTATTTATTACTTTTTCAACATTAACACCAGCTTTAGTAATTTTAACAGCTAGTTCATTTAAATCTTCTGATTCAATATTTACATAATCTTTTACCCAATTTAAACTAATCATTATTCATTATCCTTTCTATCAAAAGTTATAGCTTCTCTTAAGTCTGTCTGATAAAATGTTCGGATATCATTAATACCATATTTTAACATGGCAAGACGTTCAGCACCAAAACCAAAAGCAAAGCCTGACCATACACTTGGATCATAACCACAATTTCTTAAAACATTAGGATGTACCATACCTGCTCCACTTACGGTTATCCAACCAGTATTTTTACATAATGAGCAGCCTTTTCCCTTACAAGCAAAGCAAGAAATATCAGTTTCAACTGATGGCTCAGTAAATTGATAATAACTTGGTCTAAATCTTGTTTCACAATCTTCACCAAATAATTTTTTGGCTAAAACATCAAATGTGCCTTTTAGGTCTGAAAGTCTGATATTTTTATCAACTAATAGGCCTTCTATTTGCATAAACTGATGAGAGTGGGTAGCATCATCGGCATCACGACGATAGGTCTTACCTGGACAAATCATACGAACTGGTTCAAGTCCATCCTTTTCTAACATGGTTCTTACTTGAACTGGTGAAGTTTGGCTGCGTAGTAATATTTTCTCATCTTCAATATAGAAAGTATCTTGAGCATCTCTTGCAGGGTGACCTTTTGGGATATTAAGTAATTCAAAATTAAATTTGTCTTCTTCTACTTCTGGTCCATCAACTACATCATAACCCATAGACATAAATACTGTTTCAACTTCTTCAATTATTTTTTCTAAGATATTAGGAGCTCCAATAGGAATCTTTGTAGCTGGTAAAGTGACATCAATTTTTTCATTAGCAAGTTTTTGGTTAAGTTCTTCTAATTCAAAATAATTAATTTTAGCTTCGATTTGACTAGTTAGGTTAGTCTTTAATTCGTTTAATAGTTTACCAAATTCTTTTTTTTCTTCGACACTTAATTCTTTAAGAGATGCAGATAGTTCATTAACAGGACCTTTTTTGCCTAAATATTCTACTTTTATGTCGTTTACTTGTTTTAAATTTGTTGTAGTAGATAGTTTTTCTTCTACTTCTTTAATAAGATTTTCTACTTTTTCTTTCATTTAATATTCCTCCAATAAAAAAAGTTCTAAAACAAGGGACGAAGAATCTCCGCGGTACCACCCTAATTCTAGAAATACTAGCTCTTTATAGATATAACGCATCTATCGCGAGTTAAACTCCAACGATGAATTTCATTATATTTCTTATCTTTAAATGCTTGCAGCCGATGGCATTTAATCTCTAAATTAAGAAGTAAATATAATTACTTAATTCGTTTTCAACGTTTTTCTAAGAAGTATTTTAACATAATAATGTTTGTTTAGCAATTAAAATATTATTTTTAAGTTTTTATAAATAAGATTATTTTTTATTAAATTCAACAATAGTATCATATATACTTTTTATTTCATTTTGTTCAACATCTTTATAATCCTTTAGTAGTTTATTTATTTGTTCTAATTCAGAAATTTTAGTATTTTTTAATTTTTGTTCGAATGATTTAAGAGTTAATTTAATACTTTCTTCATCAGTTAGATGATTTAAAGATTTTACTTGCATTATTCCATAAGCAGTTTCTTTTTTAGAAATAGATCCAATATAAGAATTTATATCACGATAAATTTTAGGTCTTTTGTAATTATTATTTATCATAATAGCATAAATTAAATTGTTAATAACAATATTTTTACTTTTTATAATAGATGAGTATATATTTTTAAATTTGGCATATTGCATAATTATATGTTCTTTTTTTCTTATAATTTGTTTATTTTGAGAGTCTTTTTTATTTTCTTTATTTGATATTTTATATAATGAGAAGATATATAAAATTATTAAAAACCAGATAAATGGTTTAATATCTTCAGGATTTGGAATAACTGATTCAACTTTATTAATAAAGTAATTGTAAGTAAAAAGACTTAAAGATATACTAATGAAGCTTTCTAAAATAAAAGTTAAATTACTTATTTTATAGTTTTGATTAGTAATTGTTGTAAGATAGAAATTTCTGATAAATATTTCGAAGATAACAATTAAAAAGACATTTTCTTTAACTATTGGAATTAAAGCAGAGATAATTATTATATAAATAGTTGGAAGAAGTATTTGATTTAAACGACGCTTTTCTTTGTTTTGAAAATAACCCAAAATAATAGTTAAAGGGATAGCTAGAAATATCTGAAAAATTAATGTAGATAAAGCCATAATACATTCTCCTTTTGTCTGCTATAGTACTATAACAATAGAGAAAAGTCAATTAAGAATGAAAAAATAGCAGCTATTTGCTGCTAAATTTGAGATTTTAAAATTCTTGTTAAAATAATAATTAATTCTGGATCTTTTACTCTGTCTACATAAGTATCTTGACCATCTATAATTTCTTCAACAATTGCTACATTGGTAGGGATTATATCTTTATTTTCATCGACTCCCATTACTAAAAAGTATTTAACTCCACCATACATTGTTTCATTTAAAACTACATATTTTTCGTCATTTTCTAAACTTATTATTGTATTTGTTCGTAAACTCATTTTTTTATCTCCAATCTTTTTTAACTATCTAGGTTATTTATTAGTTCATCAAATTCACTTGTCAATTTTTCACTTGATATTATATTATCATTTTTTTCAGAGCTTGTGGAGTTTTTTTCTGTTTTAAAAATTGAATTTATAGATAAATTATTTGGAGGAGTTGGTTCTAATTCAATAGTATCATTAGATTTATCTGATTGTATTGTAGATACGTCTTTTTTATTTTTTTGACTATTTATATCGTCAAACATACTATTAATATCTAATGGTTCTTCTTTATTTGAATTGTTTTCGTTTGAAGCTTGTTTTTGTAGTGGCTCATTTGGTTGTTTTTTATGTTCTTTTTTATGATTACTTTCTACAGACGTTTTAGTTTCTTTGGTTGGTTCATTTTCTTCTAAAGAAACAGCTACTGGTACAGGTTCAGTAATTTTTTCATTACTATTTTCGTCTTTTGTTGCTTCTTTTATGGCAGCTTCTAATTCTTTAGAAGCTCTATTTTCTTCTTTAGATGTAATATTAAATGGTTCAGTTATAACTGATTCTTCAATTACTTTGACTCCTCTTTTTTCTATTGGTTCTTTATTATCTTCTATAAAATCTTCTTCTAAAGAGGTTTCTAAAATTTCAGGTTCTTCTCTATTAATAAGTTCATTATAATCTATAGTAATTAAAGAAGATGTTTCTTTTATTAGGTCTAAATTAATTTTCTCAGTTAAACTTATTTGAAGTTCTTCTTCTAAACGATTTATAATATCAATTGGTGTTTCAGGGAAACTGCGACGATGTTTGATATCAATAACAATTTGAGCTAATTCTTTTAGGGTATCTTTATCTTTATTTTTAGAAGTAATATCAATTAATCCAGATTTTTTTGATGTTAAACGATTTTTTATATTGGCAATTTCAACTTTGGCATTATAAATATTATTATTTAATTGTTCACATTCATATTTTAAAATACGAGTAGCATTAGCTATATCTTCTGCTTCATCTAATCTAAAAGCAGTAGCTATCTTCTCAGCTTCTTTTAAATCTTCTCTTTTTTCTTCTAAAGAGGCTTTTAGACTAGCTTTGACACCTATATTTACTTCTGGAGCTTCTTCGTAGGCTTTAATAAATTCTTTTAAGTCATTTTTCATTACTTTAATCATATTACGTAGACAATTGTTTTTAGTTTCATAATCAAACTGTTTATCTTTATCGACTAAAGTTATTTTTTGTTTTAATTCTTCTAATTCACATTGCCAGTTAGTTATACGTTTAATTAAAAAATCTATACGAACTTTTTCAGGGGTATTTGCTTCGAGAATATTATAGCTTTTTTGGTCTATCTCTTGTGCAAAAGAGTCTCTGGCATGAGTTGCTCTAAGAAGTTCTTCTTCTAAAGCATTATCAGCTGGAACATTAATATATGGAATATTTATTACTTGATTTATTAAATCGACTAAATAAGGTTTAGTATCATTAAGATCTTTTTTACCATTTATAATATCTTTTATTTTAGTTTCTAAATATTTGGGATCTTTTCTAATTATTTCTAATCTATTTGACAATGTTTGAATTTTTGCTTCTAAATCATTTATTTTTTTGGCATCTTTTTCTTTTTTTACTTTATCAATGTAATTTTCTTTATTTTCTAAATTTGCTTGGGTTTCAGTTAATAATTTTTTCTTTTTTAT
>CANDCB010000098.1 GCA_947383065.1 uncultured Bacillota bacterium
CAGACGTGTGCTCTTCCGATCTATTTTTTTATTTACATGTATATCCTTGTACTTCAAGAACTTCTTTTAATTCATTATAAGAAACTTCTTGGTCTGTTTTAATTCCAATAAAACTACCATCATCCATTTCTGTTACTATTCTAATTCCGCCATCAATTAAAGACGTTTGCATATATGGTTTAGTACTCTTTATTTCGTTTATATAATTTTGTCTTTGATTTTGATATGCTTCGGGAAATATCATATCAACAGTAAATTTCATATCACTAATTGTTTTATCTTTAACTTTTATATTTAAAGTTGATATTTTTTTTATCTCTGATGAATCATCTTTAGAAGTACAGGTTAATTTTTTATTGTCTTTACATCCTGTTAAAATCAATAATAAAGTTAATAATAAAATTATATATCTTTTTTTCATAGTAATCCCCTATTTTCTCAATTCATTCATTATTTTTTCTTCACTTGTTGCACCAACAAAAATTTCTTTAACACTATTATTTTCTAATAATATTATAGTTGGTGTTGCAGAGACTCTAAAATCAGAAACAATTTTTGAACTATCAGATTCATCTATATTAATTGTTCCTACTTTAACATCTTCGTTATTTTTAGCAATATTTATTAAAACAGGGAGCATTGAGATACAAGGTGGACATGAATTTGAAGTAAATTCTAATATTATTTTTTTATCTGAATTAATAACTTCTTCTTCAAAATTGTCATCAGTAATTTTAATTATTCCTACTCGTTTGGCTTCTTCTTGATTTTCTTTATTATTGCCACGATAATAAATGAAAGTAATTCCCCCTATTATAATAATAAATATTAAAATTTCTATAATTAGTTTTATTTTTTTATTCATTTTTTTACCTCCTATTTTAGTAAGGCCACTAGGGCGCTAACTATATTCCATATACCAGTTAATAATAAAATACTGCCTGATATTTTGTTAATAATGTTGTAGTGTTTTTTGATAAAATCAAAAGTTGTTTTAAGTTTTTCCAAAAAAATGGTAGTGATAATAAAAGGTATCGCCAAACCTAAGGAATAAAGAAATAATAAAAAGGCTCCTTTTAAAATACTGCCTGTTGTACTAGCTAAAATTAATGCTCCAGATAAAAAAGCGCCGATACAAGGGGTCCATGAAAGTGAAAACATAACACCAAACATAAAAGATGTTGGAAAGACTAAATTTTTGTTTTCTTGTTTTAGACCTTTTGTTTTATTTAAAAATTTAACAAAAATAAGACCAGTGTAATTTAAACCAATAACTATTAAAAATAAACCGAATATAATCTCCATATAATGAGAATATTTATGGATGAAATTTCCAAAGCTTCCAGCAAAAACACCTAAAAGAATAAAAATTATACTAAATCCTAAAACAAAACCTAAGGAATTAATAATTGATTTTTTCATGCTTTTACTCTCTGTTGAAAAATATGATATATAAACAGGAATTATTGGTAAAACACAAGGTGATATAAAGGATGCAATTCCTTCGATGAATGTAATTAGATACTCCATTAATTACCTCCTATTGTCTGTTAATTATAATAGAATTTTAACACTAAATCTACTATAATTCAATGAAATAAATCAATAGAAAACCATAAATATTTATGGATAAAAAAAGACAAATTTTGTCTTTTAATTATTTTTAGAAGAATTAGATTTTTTTATTTGAAACCAACGACAACCATAAGCACAATTATTTTCAATATAACTAGAAAGAGTTTTAATATCATTTATTTTCTTACATTTTTTATTATCACTTTTATAAAAACCCTTTAAACGAAGTTTACCATAAGCCCAATCACCTACTATATAATCATAATCATCAAAATAGTCAGTTAATTTTTCTTTTAATATTTCTATATCTAAAGCATCTTTAATGTTTTCTATTACTTCATAAGAAACATTATTAAGTGTAATTATTTTATTCATAATTATCCTCCAATTAAATTCTGTTTTTTAAAATATTCATCTATTTCATATGGATTATAAGCTAATAAAACAGCTAAACTTTTACGATAAAAATCTTTACTATTAGCGGTAAATAATAAATTATAAAATTCTAGTTTTTCTGATTGTGATATATCATTATTATTTATTTTACAAAGTAACATATCTATTAAATATTTTTGAATAATATTAAAGTATTTATTTTTCTTTTTTATAGGTTTTTGTTGTTGTTTTTGATTAAATTTATAAAACTTATCACAAACTAACTTAAAATTAATAGTATCTTCTTTTTTAAAACCATATTTTGTTAAAATATTGTCGAAAGCGTTTTCATCTTTATTAGAGAATGCTTCAAATAATTCTTTTTCATCATAAATAATACATAGCATTCTTATTATACAGCATAGAAAACTATTATACTCTAAACTTTCTTTTTTTAATTGATTATTTATGTAAATATTAAATGCCGAGTTTAAAGATTCATTAATAAATAAATTATTTGATTCATTTGGCATAATATCACC
The DNA here is from genome assembly GCA_947383065.1 of uncultured Bacillota bacterium. Next base: position 2,493 of record CANDCB010000098.1, read on the forward strand.
TACCATATACATATTAACATATATTATTAATTTTAACTAGATAAACATATTTAATTTAATTAACAATTGAACTAGATTTTTCTATAGTATCACCATAAAAAATTGGTATTTTACCCATTATCACTTTAGAAGCAATAATCATTTCATAGGTATCATTAAACTCATAAAATGTACTGGGGCTTAGGACAGTATTAGACACATCAACAACTAAATATAGTTCAACTAAGACATTATTCATTCCATATGAGCTTACTTTTGTCTTATAACTCATGTTTATATCAGAGAAAAATTGAACTTTTACAGGTAATTTAAAGCCAAAATCAGTAATTAAAATATTACCTTTATCAATAATTCCTAAAGGAACAAAAAAAATATTTTTTTCATAGTCATAATACTCCATTTTAATATTTAAATTTCTTACTCCATCAAAAACTTTAGTCATTTTTTTACTTAGATTTTGATAAACTAAATCAAATCGATAATCAATTGATATTATCTCATCTTCTTTATTTTTATTTATTTCCACAACATTCATTAATTCATCTTTAGATAATAAGTCAGTATTAAAAATATTAAATAAATAGTTGTGAATACTTTTATTAACATTAATTTCAATTATATTATGAACTTGAGGAGTTAGTTTACAACCGATATAATTAACAATTAAATATGTACAAATAATTATTAAAACAATAATAATTATTAAGTTTCGCTTAGGATTTTTTAATCTACATTTTCTAAATTTTGTTCTTTTCATAATAAATATTATGCAAAAAGAAAGACTATATTAAAATAGTCCTAAATTAAAGTGCTTATTTAAAATAAATATTATACCTATTATAAAGATAATAACTATGACAATTATTAAAATCCTAATTATAATTTTGGTAATTTTCATATCTTTTTTTAAATCATCAAAATCATCAAAGTCACGATCTGAAAAAGTTGATTTTCCGATAAAGGAATCATATAATTTATCTTTGGTTGGTTCTTCATCTAAAGATATTTCATTTGTTTTAGTGAATTCAAGAGGAATAATTTCTCTTTTTTTAGGAGGAGAATTTTTTTGACCATCTTTTAAATTAGTATTAGAAGGTTTGATACTTAATGTATCACCTGCTGAATTTGATTTATATTTTTGGCTTTCTTTTTCTATATCTTTTGTTAACATTCCCATTACCTTAGTTGCTTCATTATCGCCACGTAAATCGCTTAAGATATCTAAAGGATCTAAGTCAGCAGGTTCATTTTTACTTTTATCATTTAAATCAATTTGTTTTTTTCTTTTAGATAAAGTTATATCAAAACTGTTATCTATGTCTATTTTATTATCGGTAGTATCATTAAATTCATTTTTTGAAGTTGTATCTAGATTAGTAATATCTTTTTCTTTTGAACTAATAGTATTAATTAAATCAGTTATTTCTCTTTCTTTCTTTTTGGAACCAGATTCTTTAGTTTTTTTCTTATATTCGTTAATTTCTTGGGTCTCTGAATCTTTATTAAGAAGATTTAAACTTTTTAAAATATCATATTGGGTATTGCGAATTTTTTTTAATCTTTCTTCTTCATAGTTAGCTTTTTTGGCTTCTTTTGCTTTTTGTAAAACAGAATTCAAGTCATATTCTCTTGTTTCATCTAATTTTATTTTAGGTAAGATGATTTCTTCAGTATCACCAAAACTTTTTTTATGACGACGTTCTTGATATTTTTTGTCTAAAATATCTTTTATTTCATCAAGATTTATATTATCAGTATTATTACCAATAACGCGGGCATTACTATTTAAATCAAAATCTTTTAAATCTAGATGGCTTACTTCTTTATACAAATCTTTATTTTTATTAATACGAGATTTTGTATTTGTCTTTTCTTCAGTATCTTTATCGTAATATTTATTCATTCTTGCTTGTCTTGATTCCATAATAGACACTTCCTTACAATAATTATAATATCATTTTATAAAAAAATTTTAAAGAACTATTTGCTTTTTTATATCATAGTTGTTATTATTTATGAAGGAGGAATAATTTATGATTAAAGTAAATGAAAATACATGTATTGGGTGTGGAGCTTGCGTAGCTATATCACCAGAAAATTTTGATTTTAATGACGCTGGTTTATCTAAAGTAATATCAGAAGAAATTCTAGAAAGTACACAGATCGGAAGAGCACACGTCTGAACTCCAGTCACGGTACCTTATCT
>CANDCB010000099.1 GCA_947383065.1 uncultured Bacillota bacterium
TAAAAAATCAATATTTTTAGCCGGACCTACACCTAGAAATGCTAATGTTAAATCATGGCGCAACGAAGCCATAAAAATTTTAACTGATTTGGGATATGATGGTATAGTTTATATTCCTGAATATTCAACTTGGAAACCTAAAAGTGATTATATTGAACAAGCAATGTGGGAAAGAGTAGCCTTAACTGAAGCTAAAATTATTGTTTTTTGGATACCTAGAGTTTTACCTGATATGCCAGCTTTTACGACTAATGTCGAATTTGGTTACTGGCTCCATACAAAAAAAGTTTTATATGGTCGACCTGATGAATCAGAAAAAAATAAATATCTTGATTGGTTATACGAATTAGATTATAAAGAAAAACCCTTTAATGATTTAAAAAAACTATTAACTGAAGCAATCCAAAAAGTTAATAGAAAGTAATTTTTTATGTAATTATAATTGTTATTATATTACTTTGTTTTTGACCAATCCTCATTAGGATTAAAACCGTTTGCTTTTTCCCATTTTACATGATTTTCACGCGCTATTCTCACCGCTTCACAATTGACATTATCTGTTGCACTTGCTCCATCAGTTACAATAAAAAAGGGTAGATTATATTCTTTAGCAAGAATTTTTACTTTTTCGCAAAACTCTCTAGCTTTTTTAATATTTATGTTATTTTCCATTTTTAGTTTCTCCTTTAAAATTCGATATTGCCATTATAACACATATATTTTTAAGATAATGTATTATTACATAAAAAAAAGACTCCACCAAGTTGGTACTTTCCACTTTTAGAAGTCATTTAATATTTACTGGTGCCCTTCGGGAGGACGTACAACAACTATTATTTTTTCTTAAAACGATTATTGTCTCTACCATAAATCTTCTCTAATTTTCTTTCGTGTGCTTCTGTTAAAGAAATATTTTGATCATTAGCAATACAAATGATTGTAAATAATAGGTCAGCGAGTTCATCTTCTAAGTCTTCTAAGGTTTCTCCATCTTTTTTCTTCTTATCTCCATATAAATGATTTATTACTCTAGCTACTTCTCCACATTCTTCAGTCATTGTAGCAACCATTGAAAGTGGACTAAAATATGGCTTTTCAAATTGTTGTGCCCAATCATCAACTTCTTTTTGTATTTGTGAAATTGTTTTTTCCATTTATATACCTCCGCGTATAATAGGCATAATGATTTAGTCATTATGTAAGTGTGTTTACTAAATAGACATAAATCAATTTAATTTCTATAAATATTCTACCATATTTTGAAACATTTTAAAACTCGAAACATAAAAGTTCGAGTTTGGTATCAATCTGGTGCCTGTGGTGGGACTCGAACCCACACGTTATTGCTAACACTGGATTTTGAGTCCAGCGCGTCTACCAATTCCGCCACACAGGCATTAATAAAATTATTATATCATAATTTTTCTTTTTGAAAATAAAAAATTTTATAAACTTTAATAAAGATTTTCAAAAGTCTATTTAATTGGTATAATCTTTATATAAACAGATGTAGACTTGAGGTAAAATATGAATATTTACAAAACTTTAAATGAACTTACTTTATATATTGATGAACATTTAGACGAAAAAATTTCTTACGAAAAATTAGCCCGAATAATGGGTGTTAATTCTTATACCATGCAAAGATTATTTGCCATTCTTACTAATGTAACCCTAGCTGATTATATAAGAAAAAGAAGACTATCTGTAGCTGGTGAAGAATTATATTTAAATAAAGATAAAATTATAGATATAGCTATAAAATATTGTTATGATAGTGCAACATCTTTTTCTCGAGCCTTTACAAATTACCATGGAATTAAACCTAGTAAAATTGGTAAAGAAACAAAACTAAAAATATTTCCAAGAATTATATTCGATGAAAATGTAGAAATCAAAGAATCTATTTCCTATGAAATAATCGAAAAAGATGAAATAATTTTATATGGAGTTAAAATTGATACTAATAATAAATCAATCTCTGAAGATGCCCCAAGATTTTGGAAAAAAATAAGTGAGAAATATGAAAAATACGGTCAACCTAATTATGCAATGACTAATTATGCCGATACAGAAAGAATGTTTTGTAATGCCTATTGGATATTATATGAGAATAAAATTGCTGATTTAGAACAAGTAATCATTCCTAAAAGTAAATGGTTAGTATTTAAAATACCATCACAAGATGCTCAAGACATCCAAAAATTAACTCAAAAGTTTTATTTAGAATTTTTTCCTTCTTGTAAATATAATCTTTCTGATTTACCAGAATTAGAATATTATCATGATGATGTAACCGACTTTCTAGTTCCCCTAAAATAGACTATAAGTGATAAAATTGATATCAAAAATATCAGTTTTTTTAATTTGTATTTATTACAATATTAATTGAGGTGGTGAATTTATGGGGTGTTCATCAGAAATTTTTTTAACTAAAAATTTTGTTCCAAAAGAAGAATGGTTAAATTTATTTAATATTGTTTCAAAGTATAATGGATATTCAAAAAAATGGACTTTAAAAATTATTATTAATCAAAAAAATATTCAATTTTTTATAAAAACAAAATGTAAATTACCAGTTATAGTTAGTGATTTAGAAGCCTTTTTATTTAAAGAAGAAAAAGATGAAAGTATTAATGATTATTATATTACAACGCCAGTATTTTTTGATATAGGATGTAATTTATTTGACTTATGTAATTATACTAAAATAAAAAAATTAGGAACTTTAAAATACATTACTATTAAAGTGAGAAGAATAGGGGAAGACCGATTTTTAACAAAAACTCATTTATATACAGAAAAAGAGGGAAAATTAATAAAAACTCGATTAATATTAGGATTACCATTTAATATATTAAATTTAGATTTTGATAAAAATAAAAGTTATGTCAAAAGAAATGTTCCTAAGTATCTAAATATAAGCAAAATTACTCATCTTTTACAAAGTGATAAACAAGGAAGTATTTTTGAAATTGATACTTTCCCTTATTTAGATGGTAATTTTTACCTATCAAATAATAATTATGACTTTAATAAACATTCATTAGTTTTAGGTTCATCAGGATCTGGTAAATCTAAATTTTTAAGTTTATTCATTAATAATATTTATAAAAAATCGGCAAATGATTTTAAAATTATTATGATTGATCCACATAGTGCCATAGAAGATGATATAGGTGGATTAGGAAAAGTAATTGATTTTAAAACAATCGAAGACAGTATAGATTTATTTTCTTCTAATACTGACGATTTAATGGTTTCTACTGAGCTTTCTTTAGAATTATTAAAATCTATTATAAGCGATCAATATAACTCTAAAGTAGAAAGAGTATTAAGACACGCTATTTATTTATTATTAGCTAAAAAAGAATTTAACTTTAATAATTTAAAGAAGATAATATTAAATATCGAGTATAGAAACGAATTAATTCGCGAAATGAAAAGTCAAATACCAGAAAGTATTATATATTTCTTTTTAAACGATTTTAATGACTTAAAAACTAAATCTTACGGGGAAGCTATATCACCAATTATTGCTTTTATAGATGAAATGCAAATGCTGCCCATTTTTAATGAGTCAAACATTGATAATAAATTAGAAGACGTTATAAATAAGGAATTTTTAACTTTGTTTTCATTAAATCGTTTGACCTTAGGAGACAAAGTAACCAAAACTATCTCTGGTCTTATTATGCAACAAGTTCTTACTCTAATCCAAAGGAAAATAATTAAAGAACACATTATTTTTATAATAGATGAAGTTGCTGTTGTTGAAAATCCTATTTTATGTAGATTTTTAGCCGAAGCTAGAAAATATAATTTATCTCTTATATTAGCTGGTCAATATTTTAATCAAATTTCTCATAATCTAAAAGAAGCTATTCTAGCGAATGTTATAAATTATTATATATTTAGAATATCAAGAGATGACGCCAATATAATAGTTGATAATTTAGATATGAAGGTTCAAGAAGATACAAAAGATAATAAAATATCATTAATTAGTAAACTAAACAATAGAGAATGTATTATAAGAATTAGTAATAATGGTCTTTTATTACCTGCATTTAAAGGTAAAACATTAGATTTTGAAAGTATACCTCGAATAAAAAATAAATTACCTTTAAATAATAATTTAAATGAGGAAATATTTCCTAAAAAGGAAAACATTTTTAAAATAGATTCAAATATTAAAGTCCAAGATATATTTAATTTTGAAGCAAAAATAAAGGAAGGAAAAAATTTATGAGTGATAATGAAGCTTTACAAATATTAAATAAAATATTTATGAGTGTTTTTGAAAAGAAATGTCACCTTAGTTTGGAGAACATATTAGAAAAATTTGCTTTTGATGTCAAACTACCAAATGAAGTAAATGACTTTTTTACAAATGAAACAACTTGGAGTGACGATATAAATAATCACCGCTTTATAACTATGAAAAATATGGAAGAAAAAGATATTAAAGACGGATGGATGATGCCACGAAAAGACATCTGTAATTTAGAAGAATTAATAACTATTTGGAAAAAAATTAATTTAACAACTACTGAAAGAGTTTACGATTCAATAAATGTCTCTAAAAGTGATACCATTTATAATTGCCAAAATGTTTATCGTTCAACCGACTGCCGAGCATGTAAAAATATTATATTTTGTCAATCATGTGGTAGT
>CANDCB010000100.1 GCA_947383065.1 uncultured Bacillota bacterium
AGATAGTTTCTATCTTCAATATTATTTTTTAATCTTAAATCAATAGTTAATTTAATACCATTGTCGTCACTTTTTCCCGCAAAAGATTCATTACTCAAATCCCATTCTATACTTTTATCTTGGGCAATGTAATTAATTTCGCCAATTTCTGCTTTTATTGATGTATTTATTTCTTCTTGATTAATAAGTTCAAAACTATCATTTATATAATCAGTTATTTTAAATTTATTAAAAGAGTATACTTCTTCAGCCATTAAACTATTACTTATTAATTTGTTACTTATGGAATTTTCACTTGCTCTTATTAAATCGCCATCAATAATCGCCAGTAAATCGTTTAAGTTATCTTTTAAATATGAGATTCCTTTTATCTTTATCCTTTTATATTTATTTTTTAGGATAGAATACTCTGTATTTTGGGTTGGAGATTCCTCACTTGCAAGTCCATTTGCTACAAATAACACTATCAAATCTCTTGAGTTATCCTCAGTATAACCATCTAAAACTTGTCTAATACCTCTTAAAGCGGCTGCATAGTTTCGACCAATAATTGTTGTTCTTAAGTCATTTATTTTAGATGATAAAGTTTCTTTGTCAGTAGACAAATTAGATAATATAGATGCACTTTTATTATAAGAAACTAACGCCACTTGATTCCCAGCTGTTCCATCACCTAAAACTTGTTCAACCATGTTAACTGACGCTTCTTTTAATGCCTCAAACTGTTTATCACTCATAGTACTAGATGTATCTAAAACTAAAACAATATCTTTTTTATTAGAACTCGTCTTGATACCTGTTTGAACTTCAAAAGTAATTCTCGCTGTTTCTTTACTTGTCCATTCGGCACTTTTTATAATTCCCCATTCACCCATGTTGGAATTAACGTTATCCCAACTCCAGTTATCAGAATTAAAACGAACTTCATTATTAGGTAATTCATCAGTAATTAAAGATAAGAATTTTTTTACTCCTATTTCAATTAAATTTACACCCGTTATAACCGAAATACTAAAATTTAAGATTATTAAACAAAAAGAAAAGAATAAAATCTTTTTAAATCTATAATTAGAGCTTTTTTTTAAATTTAACTTCTTCAACACTACAACATCTACTTTCTATATTTAAATAAAAAGCCACAAATAAATTTTTACATTAAAAATATTAATAACTTTTAAAAGTCACAACTACAAACTATTATTATGATATCTTTATTTTATTAAATTAAGTATATCATCAAATTTATTTAAAAGTAAATATATTTCATCAAATTTATTCAATCTTATAATGTTTTTATATTTAATTTAATTATAATAACAAAAAGTATAAAATTAGAAAAAGATATGTCTAAATTTATACTTTTTATGATTTTTAATATAAAATTTATCAATTGTTATTACTATAATTTTCCATAATATATGGATGTTCTTTCGTTCCATCTCCTGATATGTAATTAATTTCTTTTTTTAAGGAAACAGAAGGACGAATAATCATTTTGCTTTTTCCTTCAAATTCTGTAGTCATATAAGTAAATATTGAAGGTGATAACCAATAATATCCTAAAGAATACATTCTAGTGTTAGCATTAACTGTACTAATATAACTAGGTGTATTAAGCCAAAAGAGAACGGCGTTATCATATAAGTATTCTGACATAACTAATTTAATTTCACCATAGCTCAATAAACCAATCGGATATTTTAGTTTTTCATTACCTACTCCACTTTCAATCAAAGTAAATTGATCATTTTTATTAGGACAAGAAAAGTAATCATTATTAAAAGTCTTATTTACAGCGCTGAATACAATACTGTGACCTTCTGTAATATCTCCAGATCCACCACCCATATAAGAATTTTTATCTAAATATCCAAAACTTTCAACTGTTCTATCATTACAAAATATTGTATTTTCTAACATTCTATTATAAGCATAATCTTGATTCAATATATTATTTTCATACCATAAATCGACTTTTTCTTTTATATATGAATCTCTATTATTAGGTGAAACATTTTTTTCATCATTACCTAATAAAGCATCAATAACATCAGATAATTTATCACCATTAGTCAGTTTATAACTTTGAAGGTTATAGGTACTATTTCCACCAAAAATTGTTTTTACATAATAAACTTCTTCACAAGACTCTTGATTATTTTGGCACATATAATGTTTGCCATCAATACTATATTTTATATCTAAGTTTGTATAATCCCAAACATCTTTTTCTATTGGATATTCTTCTGTTCCAATTAAATTATATTTAGTTCCATCCCATTTAATATCATTTCCATAAGTATATTTTCTTTCTGATGTTAAATATGTAATTATATATCCTTGGGCAATTACAACTTTTTGTATGTCGGTACATGTGTCTTCCCATCTAGAAGAAGAATCAAACGTCATACAAGCAAACCATGTTTTATCATTAAAATCGGAACTATTTTCTACAAACTCTCGTCGTGATATCCTTCTGGTATTAGTTAATGTATAAGTACCATCTGGATTTTCAACATAACCTTGGCCAAATAATAAATTACCGTTATCCCCTAATGGATCAACTTCTTCTATAGTTTTTCCATAATTAATAGAGATAGTAAAAATATTTCCATTAGCTATTAATTCTACATTATTTTCATCTTTATATTTACTACTACTTGATGTATCTACACCAGCTATATATATGGCAAATCTAGCGCAAGTAACTGAGGTCGCTGTTGTCTTGTCTGCTTCTATTTCCCCTCTAGCACAGTAATACGCTCCTTTTAATTGCGACTTTTCTGTATCACTAATATTAGCCCAGTTAATAAGTCGTAAATTACCGCTTAAAACATGTTTACCATTTACAACTTCCATTTTATCGGCATAGTATATATCTTTAGTTGAATTTGAATAATCAGGCCAAAGCCAGTCGAATAAAGAAGTATCTAATGTTCCAGTTAGATTTTTTTTAAATGTATCATCGGTATACATATAGCCAACACTTGAGATATTAGTTGAGTCATCAGAAAATTTAAAACTATTTTCCCCATCAACTTCTATACCTTTATCTGTTCCTGTATTTGTACAAACATTATCTTTATAAAGGCCATTATATAAAAGTTTTACACCATTAGTATCTGTTGTTTTTATAATTTCCCAACAATGTCCAGCATATACTACATTATTTGAAGGATTTTTACCTTTATAATAGTAATATGTTTTTCCATTTTCAACGTATGTATAGGCTTTATTTGATACTGTGGCATCTTCTTTTACTTTATCATATAAATTAGACGCTTGGAAAAGAGTTCCTTCCATTGTTTTTAATATATCTATTTTACTCCAAACTCCACGAATAGTTACATCATGGCTTGGCATTAAAAATTTATTGTCATTTAATTTTTTAACGTCTTCTTCTAATATTTCCCAACCTTTAAATCTATAACCGGAACAAGGATTTAAAGCATCAATAATATTTACTTCATCAAATACATAATATGTTTCACTATTTTTTTCAATTATGTTACAAGTTCCTGGGGCATTTGATTCATATCTAACATTATATTTGGCTTGTAATACAGGAGAATCATTATATTCTTTTAAATTATTATTTCCTGAGTAGTCTACTTCAAAGGTCTCTTTTACATTAGTTAAATAGTTTTTATCCTCAATATCATTTTTTAATTTTAAATCAATTGTTAATTTAACACTATTATCAAGAATTTTCCCAGCAAAATTTTCATTACTTAAATTCCATTCTATACTACTATCAGAATTGTTATAATTGATGTTCCCTATATCGGCTTTAATAGCCCCATTTATTACTTCTTTATTTATAAGTTCAAAATCATCATTAATGTAATCAGTTATTTTAAATTTATTAAAAGAATATACTTCTTCAGACATTAAACTAGCACTTAATAATTTACTGCTTATACTATTTTCGCCTGCTTCAATAAAGCCTCCATTACTTACTAATATTAAATCATTTAATCTAAAATTATTTTGGGCATATTGTATCCCTTTAATTTTTATTTTAGGATGTTTAGTTTTAATAATAGAAAACTCAGCATTTTGTGTTGGAGATTCTTCACTAGCCATACCATTTGCAATAAATAAAACAATTAAATCTCTTGCTTCTTCGTCAACATATCCTTCCAAAATTTTCCTGACACTTCTAAAAGCTGCGGCATAATTTCTTCCTATAATTGTTGTTCTTAAGCCATTTATTTTAGATACTAAAGCTTCTTTATCATTAGACAAATAGGATAATATAGATGCACTTTTATTATAAGATATCAAGGCGACATTGTTTCCAGATGTTTCATCAACTAATACTTGTTCAATCATCTTATTAGATGCATCTTTTAGTTTTTCAAATTGTTTATCAGTCATCGAATTGGATGTGTCTAAAACTAAAATAATATCTTTTTTGTTGGAACTAGTTTTAACGCCTGTTTGAACTTCAAAAGTTATTCTGGCTGTTTCTTTACTTGTCCATTCAGCACTTTTTATAACACCCCATTCCCCCATGTTAGAACTGGCATTATCCCAATGCCAATTTTCGGAATTGAAGCGAACTTCGTTATTAGGTATATCATTAGAAAATAAATTTAAAAATTTCTTTAATCCTGTTTCGATTAAGTTCACTCCTGTTATAAAAGAAATACTAA
>CANDCB010000101.1 GCA_947383065.1 uncultured Bacillota bacterium
AGATTGGACTATCATCCTATTCTTTTGTTTTATTATTAATCTTTTCTTCTTTATCTATTCTGGAATTAAATACTTCTAGAGAATTAATAAGAACTTTAGGATATTTCATTCCTAAGGCTTGACAGTTTTCAAGTATAGATATTATTTCATTTAAGATTAAAGAATATAATACCATATTAACTAAAAACATATTTAATAATAATATATTATCAAGAATTATAGATACAGATATAATTACAAAATAACTAATTTTTTTAAGTAAACCTTTTAAATTTGTTGTACTATTAATTTTACGTTTAATAAAAGCTTTAAAAATTCCTGTAATAAAATCAAAAATTATTAAGATTATCAGATACTTTAAATTAATATTAGAGTTTATAATAGTTACAATATTTATTATTAAATTATTAAATAAAGTTAAATATATTATTTTCATTATTTCACCTCCTCATTATAGAATATGGTCGAAATATAATTATAGATATTTAATTTTACTTTTATGGTTTTATAGTTTATGTGAATATATATGTGATATAATGGTATTAGAAAGTAGTTTTAATTAATAAAAAAAATTATGAGGTATGAAAGATGAAGAAAAAAATTTTAATTATTTTAAGTATTTTAGTAATAACTTCATTGGGTTGTTTATTAAGTTATCATTTTTATAAAAATAGTAAAACTGTCGATAATAGTGTTTTAATGACAATAAAAGAAGGGACTTTATCAAATAAAGGGGCAACTATTGTTTTAACTGGTTTAGATGAGACTAAATATTTAGTTGATAGTAATTATGTAATTGAGAAAAAAGTAAATAATGAATGGGTAGATAAAGTATTAACAGTATATAATGATATTCCTTTAGATAATAAGCTTACTTTATATAATAATTCTTTGGAATTAAAAATAGATTGGCTAGATACGTATGGAGAATTAGATAAAGGTGAATATAGATTAAAAAAGGAATTAACTATTAATCAAATAAAAGGTAAAGTTAAAAAACAAAATATTTGGGTTTATTTTGAACTTTAAATTTATTTTATAATAAACATATTATTTGGAAGGTAGCATATTATATATTAATCTTGTACTGACTGATTGACAAAGATTAATTATTAGTGTAAAATACAAGCTATGTAAACAAGGTTTATACCTTATTAAAGTTTTTAAATGGGGCTTTAGCCAAGCGGTAAGGCAAGGGACTGCAACTCCCTGAGCACCGGTTCAAATCCGGTAGGCCCCTCCAAATTAGTATTTAAAAGAGACTTCAATCGAAGCCTCTTTTTTTAGCTAAAATTAAAATTGCATATTATACTAAAAATAAATTAATATTCTTTCTTAAAGGTTCACTTTTTTGTTTATCGAAAAGTTTGAACAATAAAACAAAAAGCATATAAATTTACAATAAAACATACTAAAGTAATTGACAATTATACCACTTTGTATTAAAATGTAACTATGTGATAGGAGATAAAAAATGAGAATATTAGAACACGGAAAAGCAAACCATATGAAAAGGGACAAAAAAATAGAAAGTACAAAAGACATATTGTATAGGGTTCAAGAAGATTGGCCGATTGAAGGGGTTAACTTCGTCGATTTAACTCCAACATTGACAAATGGAGAAATGTTTAAAAAAGCAGCAACAGCAATAAAAGACATGATATTAGAAAATAGTGGCGATATTGATTATATTGTTTCGCCAGATGCACGTGGATTTTTATGGGGAAGTTATGTAGCTGCACTTTTAGGTAAACCATTAATTCCTGTTAGAAAACACGGTAAATTGCCAGAAAGCTGTGTTATGTCATCTACAAGTGATACAACAGAATATTCAAGTATTGAGCTTGATATTCCGATAGTAAGCTTAGATGGAAAAAAATGTGTATTTATCGATGATGTTTATGCAACAGGTGGAACTTATAAAGCCTGCCAAAAGCTAGTTGAAGAAAATAATGGAACACTAGATGAGGCATATGTCGTTTTAAATGTACTTTTAACAAATGACAAAGTTAATTTTTTAATTACCAGCGATGAACTTGTAATTAATAGTGAAAATAAAAAAGTAAAGAAAGTTTAAGATAGTCTTTAACGTTTATAAAAGTATTAAAAAATTACTAGAGCTTATAAGTTACTAGTAGTTTTTAAAATATTGGTATTAATGTATAAAAAGATTTCTAAAAAAATTGCCCAATTCTTGATAAGATGGAAAGATTTTTATTAGTATATTATACTTTATAAACTTGGTGTTTTTATAACTATTCATTTCAGCACTTATTTCTCTTTTATATAATAAAATTATAGATATTTTGGTAAAACTGGATATTTGTGTTATATTTATGGTGATACTAATGAAGTTAATGAAATAATGACTAAATTTCAATTATGGAAATAGACTAATATAAATTAAGCAACATTACGTTGCTTTTTTTATCATAAATGTCATATTTATAAATTCTAGGTTTGTGGTATGTTATATTAAATAAAAAATTACTATAATAGCATCAAGGAAGTGATAAATATGTATCCAGAAATTATTGGAAAATACATAGCTAAAAAAAGAAAAGAAGGAAAAATAACTCAAAAAGAGTTTGCCGAGAAATTAGGAGTAACAGACAAAACAGTATCTAGATGGGAAAATGGTCATTACATGCCAGATATAACTTTTCTTCAAGATATTGCTACTATATTAGATGTAACTATTTCAGAACTACTAAATGGGCAAGATGGTAAAAAAGATAATGTTGATGATTCCATAACAAAAATAGTAGAAGTATCCAAACAAAATATTAATATAAGTAAAAGGAATTTAAAAATAAAGGGAGTTGTTATGATTTTAGTCATTATAATAATAGTAAGTTTTTTATCAGTATATTGCGTAAAAAAAATTAAAGATAAGCTAAAAAATGAGAATCCTGTTTTTAATATAACATCATTAAATCGAGGAACAACAATAGAATCTAGTATTGGATTTGTCGAAAAAGAAGATGGATGGGTATGCCACTTTACATTCGAACATGAAAAAAATAAAGATGAAAATTACTATTCTTATGGCTGTGATAATTACAAATATGATAAATTAGAGGCCTTTCAAATGACTACTGATGCTGACGATAAATATTTAGTTAAGTATAATCATCCTACTACATTAATGATTGAAGATTATCAAAAGGAATCAAAAACAATTTCTGATTATTTTATAAATCATAAAATAACTACTAAAATATCTTTAGATGACTTAGATGATTTAAAATTAAGTATGTATACCAAAGAAGATGTAGTCGAAACTTTTAATAAAGCCATTGAATCAGATACAGTTGACGGAACAGGCAATTACATTCATTTTCCCGAAAATAATTATTTATTAAAATCTGATGAAATTGATAACATGCAATTTTATGTTGGATATTATTTGAATCAAGGACATATTGCTTATGTTAACATAGATTTAAAAATAAAAGATGAATATTTATCAGATAAGATTATAAATAATACAGCATCAAAAGAAGAAAAAAAGCTTTTTAATTATATTAAAGAAACAGAATATTACATAATTGAAACTCAAGTATTTTGGCATAAAGGGCACTATGAAAAGGAAGAAAAAAATAAAAGACTTTTAGACTTGGTATTTTACAAATTAAACAATCCAGAACAAATGAGTAAAGAAGAACTAGTATGGATGGAAAGGTTTCCAGAAATAGAAAACTAGTTTCTTTTTTTATTAGTTATTTGTTATAATAATCCTAATAACAAGGAGGGTTAGTTATGAAAATTTATATAACTTATACAAAAGATAGTTTTACGGAAGAACAATTAAGGAAATTAAAAACAGGTGGAGATGTAATAATTTTAGAAGATTTATTTGAATTAGATAAAGCTCCATATTTAGAAGATGATAGCGATAAAATCTTAGTAGCTGATCCAGATTGGTATAACTGGGATATTAATAAAGAACATTTAAGTAAGATTAAAAATCTAAAAGCAGTATGTTTATCTACTACAGCTTTTGACTGGATAGACTTAGATTATTGTAAAGAGCATAATATAGTAGTAACAAATATTCCTAAATATTCAACTGATTCAGTGGCAGAATATGCAGTATTCTTAATGATGGCTTTAGCTAAAAAGTTTCCCATACAAATAAAGACTAATTATAAAACAGATTATTCATTACCTATGTTAACTACCGAAATTAGGAATAAAACTTTAGGTATTATAGGACTTGGGCATATTGGTTTACGTTTAGCTGAGATATGTAAGGGATTAGGAATGAATGTAATATATTGGAATAGAAAAGAAAAAGATGTTCCTTATAAATATGTTGATTTAGAAACAATTTTTACTACATCAGATTTTATAATACCTGCATTTGTAACTAACGAAGAAACTAAAAAGTTAATTTCTGATAAACTAATTAATAAAATGAATAATAATGCTTTTATTAATATTATCAATAATCCTAATGAAATATATAATCATAAATTAATGCTTAATAAAGCTTCTGAAGGAATTATCAGTTATGCTTTTGAAAAATATGATGATAAAGTTATGAATGATTTTAAAGGGAATGTTATGGTTACTGCTCCTTATGCTTTCTATACAAAAGAAGCTATTGATCGTTTAATAGCTATTTGGTGTGATAATGTTATAGCTATTGTTAA
>CANDCB010000102.1 GCA_947383065.1 uncultured Bacillota bacterium
AAACAATTACAGTAAAAGAAGCACCTCCTAAAATAAGAGGTTATGAATTTAAAGGCTGGATAGTAAAAGAACCAATAGGTTTAGAGGTTAGAAATGATAAATTTGTTATGCCAGAAAGAGATGTTGTTTTTATTGGCTCTTTTGAAAAATTAAATTTGCATAATGTAACGTATCGAATAGATGGTGAAATACCAGATGATTATGTTATACCAAATACAGAAGAATATTATAAAGAAGAACAAGTTAAAATTGACGATTTAAAAGAAGGATATATAAGTGGTGAATACGAATTTCTTGGTTGGAGAATAGAAGGTATAGAAATTGACGAAGATGGATATTTTGAAATGCCAGATGAAGATGTTGAAATTGTAGGAAAATTTGAAAGAAGAAAATATCCTGTTACATATGATTTTACTTTAGGAGTTCGCCCGCCAAATTATCAAGAAATACTAGATAACATAAATAGTGAAAATTATATGTATGCAAAAGGCGAAAAAGTAGAACCATTTCCAATTGTCCAAGATGTTCCAGGTTATCATTTTCAAGGTTGGTATGAAAAAGAAGGATTTGAAATGCCAAATAAACCAGTAGTAGTATATGGAGAATGGCGAATAAAAAAAGAAACTTTTAGTCCAGAAATATCAAAGGTAGTATCAGAAAAAAATAAAAAGGAGTTTTATAGACCAGGAGATTTAGTTGAGTATGAAATTACAATAAAAAATACTGAAAACTATGATATAAAAAATATAGCAATCTTAGAAAATAATGATAAAGCATATTTCATAAATGAAGATAGTGATAAATACATTGTGGAAACACCTCGTATAGCTAAAATATTTAATATACCAGCAAATGGAAGTGTGACAGTGAAGGCAGTATATCCAGTAGATGTTGAAGATAAAGGAACAATAATAAATAATGTTAAGATAATAGGTGGAGAAGCTGTTGATAAAGAACGATATGAACTTACAAAAGAAATTATAGAAGATAGTGAAGAAATAAAAGTTCAATCAAGTTTAAAAATTTGCAAAAACATCGATGAAAAAACAAATAATAATAGATTCTTGTTTAATATAAGTAATAATGAATTTAATGCTACTCTAAGTTTAACTGGTAATTCATGTAAGATTATTTTCTTGAATCCAGGAGTCTATAACATAACTGAAACAGTACCACAAGAATATTTATTAGATAAAATAGAAACATCTAAAGAAATAACAAGTATTGATATAACAAATGGTAAACAAATAGCAATTGAAGAAGGCAAAAATTATAATATAATATTTAATAATAAATATAAAGAACATAAATTCTTTAAAACTTTTGGAAATATTATAAATAAAGTAAAAGCTAAGGTGAATATGAATGATTAAGGAAAAAAATATAAAAAAAATAAAACCTATAATTTTTATAATATTGCTTTTATGTGTTTCTATAATTGGGGTAAGTTTTGCATACTTCACTGTTCAGAAAAATATAAGTAACAAATTTAAAATAGCAGCATTTGACATAAAAATAGAAGAAGATTTTTATGATGACTGGGGAACAAAAAAAGTAAGTATAAGTAATAATGATGAGCTAGATGTAGTACTGCGAGTATCTTACAGTGAATTATGGAATAAAAATATGGATGAAAGATTATTGTTACTTAGTAACCAAATAAACGGTCAAGATGTAGTTAAAAAAGAATGGACAGAAACCTGGCTAAAAGACTTTAAAAAAGGTAATGATGGATGGTATTATTACAAAAAAATATTAAAAGGAAAGAGTAAAATCAGTATACTTGAAAGAATTTCTTTGGATAATGAAGTAATAAATAATCCAAAAGAAAAAGAATATTATACTCAATACGATTATGAATTAGCTTTTGATTTTGAAGCAATACCAGCTATAAAGGAAACAATAAATGATAATTGGGAGCTTGAAGTAGAATTAGACGAAGAAAATAATGCTATAAATTGGAAATTATAATTTTAAAGAAAGAGGAGTAAGTTATGAAGATATATGATAAAATTAAAAATTTTATAAATGAAAAATTAGACAAAAAATGGAAAAAAATATCATTTATGTTTCTAATTATAATAGTTCTTATTTCTTTAATATCAGTTACTACCAAATTTAATATTTTTAATATGATTTTAAGTAATTTATTAACAGCAAGTCATAGTGATTCTAATAGTGTCTACTTACATTCGACTGATTGGATAGACGCAGAAGAATTAAAAGATTTAGTTCCAGGTAGCTGGAGTATAAATAAACGTGCTGAGTGGTTAGATGTTAAAAAAGCAAGAATTACTTTTGAAGTTAATACTATTGCTAAAACTAATGATCACTATAAAGATATAATTTTTGTTTTAGATCTATCTGGAAGCATGAAAGGTAAAAAAATTGAAAAATTGCAAAGTGATGCTAGTGAATTAGCGGATTATATATTAAAAGATAGTAACAATAAAATATCTATTGTTACGTTTTCTACTTCTTCACAAATTGAAACTGATTTCAGTAATGAACCATCGAAAATAAAAGAAACATTATCTAATTTATCAGTTGGTGGTGGTACTAATTATTTTGCCGCTTTAAAAAAAGTATCTGAAATTATGAAAAGCTATGAAAAAGTTTCAAATCGTGATCTAATCGTAATGTTTCTATCTGATGGTTACCCATGTGAAGAAAATCCTAATCAGATTGCAGAATATCAATCTTTAAAAGAGAATTATCCATTTATTGAAATAAATGGAGTTCAGTACGAAATGGACAATTCTAAAGTAATAAAACAACTTAAAGATATTAGCGACAATCAGTTTATCGCATACATGAGCAATTTGAAAAATATTTTAATGGAAGCAACTTTAATGCCAACTGCTTTTGATACTTTTGAAATAACAGATTATATACAAAATAATTATTTTACCATAGAATCACCTGAAGATGTTAAAATATCCAATGGCAATTTATATGTAGATATTGACAATCAAAGCGTTAACTGGAGTATGAATAATAATTTTGTCAGTGGCGGTAAAGCTACAATGACAATAGATGTTAAATTTATTGGAAATAGTATAAATAAAGAAAATTATCCCACAAATAAAGGTGAACAAATTAATACTTTGTTAGTGGGCAAAAAGAATGAAAAATATTATTCAGAGACACCTGTATTAAAAAGATTTTACGATGTAAAATATGAATCAAATGCTCCTACAGGTTGTAACATTCAAACAGAGGAAATTAAATCATATCAAATTTTTGAAAATGTAAATATAATAAATGATGATGTTCCAATATGTTCTGGATATCAATTTAAAGGTTGGGAAATTGTAGAAGATGATGTAAAAAAAATTAGCGAAAATTCTTTTATAATGCCTATGCATGATGTAACTTTAGGCGGACAATGGACTAAGTTGGAACTAAATAAAAGTTTCAGTGGAGGGATCCTTAAAAAAACAAATTTATGGAAACAAGTTCAATCAGATTATCTTAATACGAGCGTAAATGATAAAGGAGCCAAGCTACTAACAGAATTGGAAAACAATGATACAGAATATCCAATATATTATTATAATAATGGTAGATCGATAGAATCTGATACTAATAAATTCTATAATTATGTTTATTATGCTAAATATTGTTGGAAAATTATAAGAACAACAGAAACAGGCGGAGTTAAATTATTATATTATGGAACTTATGAAGAAGGAACCTGTAAGCCTGGACATATTACCGATAATAATGGAAAAACAATTAGTACTAGATATAGGGTTGGCGAATTTAATATTCCAAGATCTTTAGCATATGTTGGATATATGTATGGTCAAACATATTCTTCGAAATCTAAAAATTTTCAAAATCAAAAAACAATAGTTTATACTAAGCAAATTAGTAACAGTAATGAATATTATTATGCAGATTCTATAGTATATAATAGTGATTCAGGCAATTATGAATTGCAAAATGCTGAACTTTTACAATGGGGAGATAAAAGAGAATCAGATATTGAAGGAAGAAATTTTAAATATACATGTTTTAGTTCAACCAAAACAGGCTGTAGTGAAATTTACTATATTTTAGCAACAAAAAGTGGTAGTAGATATAATGTTGCATACATAAAAATAAAAGGTGAAAATAAAACTTTAGAAGACTTTAATATTAAATTAAAAATAGGAACTGGCATCACAAAAACAGCTAGTGGCTATAGATTAGATAATTATGAGGAAGTTAATTTAGTTAGTTGGTATGATGCTTATTTGAATAATAAAAATGATTACGTAAACCACTATATGTGTGAAGATCCAACAAAAAATGAGTGTTCTGACATGCATTTTGTGACTAGTCAGAGTTACAGTGGATCTTCTACAGAATTAGATATATATTATGCATATTTGAATGTATCAATAAATTATAAATATGCAAATGGTGTAAAATACGAAAACGGTAAATACATTTTAACAGATACTGAAACTAGTGAAATAAAGCAAATCTGGAATATCACTGAGCTTTCTAAAAGTACATTACATTATACATGTTTTAACGAAATAGGTGAGTGTGAAAATGTATATTTCATATATGATATTTCCCAAAAAAG
>CANDCB010000103.1 GCA_947383065.1 uncultured Bacillota bacterium
TGAAAATGAAAAAGAATTGGGTTCATATAGTTGTGAAAATAAAGATTCAAATTTATGTTATGTCGCTTATAATAATGCCCGTGATGGCTTTGATGTTTCAAAATTAGAAGAAAAAAATGGTAAAGAAAAAATAGGTCGTATGCCAATTTTTGAAAATAAATATGTTTTTGTCGTTGATAATAAAGAAGAAAAAAATACTTCTATGAAACTTTATTCTATTAGTGAAGAAAAAGTTATCAAAAACTATAAAACAGCTAAATCTTATAGTAATAATTATATAATTGTCTCTGATACAAATAATAAGTATGGTTTAATTGAAATAAAAGAAAACATTAATGAAATAATAAAACCAGAGTATGAATCTTTAAGAATGATAGACAAAGAAGATAATTTAATAGCTAAAAATAAAAAAGGCTATGTTGTAATTAATAAGAAAAATAAAGTTTTAAGCTCAACTTTTGATTCACGTTACGATATCCGTTACTACAACAATAATTTCATAGTCGCATATGTTGGAGACTCTTATAATCTTTATAATTACAAAAATGATTTATTAGCAAGTGATTATGAATTTATCACAGTTAATGGCCTATATGCTGCCTTAGTAAGTAGCAATAAAAAAATATATTTAATTGATAATGAAAAAAATAAATTTAATGAAGGTAATATTTCCGTAAATAATAAAAATTATATTAAAACTTATATCTATGATGATAATGGCGATTCTAAAGAAGTTAAAAGAAGTTTTGATATGAATATTAAAGAATCTACTATTGAACTTGTTATTTATAAAAACGATGAAGATCCAACTTATCATAATGTTGAAATAGTTGAAGGTCTTGTAAATAAAAAAAATAAGTTTGTTAATTATTTTAGTGGCAAATTATATTTTTATAAAGATGAAGATAAAACAGAGTTAATCGGAACTTATGATTGTTCAAATAAAAACTATATTAGTAAAGATACAGATAAACATGAATATTGTTTCCCAGCTAAAGATACAATTTATGAAGATAATGATATAGAAAATAGTAAAAGAGAAACTATATCACCATTAATAAATGACAAATTTGTCTTTATAACTGATGGACCAAGTACTGTTAAATTATATGATTTACAAGAAAATAAAGTAATGGGTTCATATACAAGTATAGATACTAATTTACCTAATAATAATTATGTTTTTGGTAAATTTAATGGAAAACTAGATATTATAATTTTAAATAAAAAAGGTAAATATGGTGTTTTAACAATTGATGGAAGTGTCAATGCTAAATACACATTTGAATATAATCATTTAGAAAAGTTAGGTGACTATATACTAGCTCAAGATACTAGTAATAAGTGGAAGATTTTATATGGAAACGAAAGAGAAAGTGGGACTGTTACTGGTAAAATAAGAGGCTATAGTAAAAATCTTAAGTATATTAAAGTTAAAACTAACAACGGCTATTCAGTTCTTAGTGACAGTGGTGAACAAACAAGCCAAGATACCTATAATTATGTAGAATTATATAATGAATATTATGCAGGCGTTGACTCAAATAAAGAAGTATATATCTATGATTATCAAGGAAATAAATTAATTTCAAACGGGGTTAAACTAAGTAGTACAGATTATACGAATAAAGAAAATCCTGCATTTAAAGTTGAAAAAGCCAGTGGAAATTATAATATTTCAATTTATGATGGAACTAAATATACAGTCTATGCTGTAAAAGAAGAAAAAAATGATGATAAACCCGATGTTGGTGAAGAAAGCTAGAGAAATCTAGTTTTTTCTTTTTTCCTATATTTTTAATTTTTGTTATAAAAATATTCGTTTTTAAAATTTTCTTTAAAAAAATAAAATATATGTTCTAAAGTTATCTTCTATACATAAACTTTATTAGAAATGATAGGGGTGTTATATTGAAAGATAACAAAATAATAGAATCAATTTCAAAAAGGGGTAATGGGGAAATTTATTTAGGAGTAGTTGGTGCTGTTAGAACTGGTAAATCAACTTTTATAAAAAGATTTATAGAAAATTTAGTTGTTCCTAATATTACTGACGAGTATGAAAAAAAGCACTGTTTAGATGAAATACCACAAAGTGCCCAAGGTAAAACTATTATGACAACTGAACCAAAATTTGTTCCAAGTAACGGAGCTATGATTCAAGTAGATGAATTTACCACTAATATCAAATTAATTGATTGTGTAGGTTATATTATACCTGGTTCAAATGGTTATGAAGATGAAAATGGTAATCCAAGAATGGTCTTAACCCCATGGTTTAAGGAACCAGTTAACTTTGAAACCGCTGCGGAAATCGGTACCGAAAAAGTAATTAAAGATCATGCTACAATTGGTATTGTTGTTACTTCTGATGGGTCATTTGGCGAAATAAAAAGAGAATCTTATATTGAAGCTGAAAATAAAGTTATATCTGAATTAAAAAGTATTAATAAACCTTTTATCGTTATATTAAATACATCAAAACCAGAATCCCCTGAGACAAGAAGTCTTGCCAATTCTTTAAAAGAAGAACATAATGTTCCAGTTTTACCTATAAGCGTTGAAACAATGAGTGAATATGAAATTTATGATATATTAAAAGCTGCCTTATACGAATTCCCAGTTTTAAGTATCGATATTAAACTTCCAGAGTGGGTACATATTCTCCCAAATAACCATAAAATTAAAGAAGAATATTTAACAAAAATTAAAAGTAGTACCTTAAGTGTTAATAAACTAAAAGATGTTGATGACATATTACAATATTTTAAAGATAGTGAATATATTAGTAAAGCATATATAAGTAATGTTGATACTTCTACAGGTATTGTTAATATTAATCTTGATAGTGATGATTCGCTATATAATGATACTTTAAATGAAATGATGGGCGATGTTGTTAATACTAAAGCAGGCATGTTAAAAATATTCTCATCCTATAAAGAGTCAAAAGAAGAAACTGAAATAATTAAATCAGCTATCAAAACAGCCAAACAAACTGGTTATGGAATTGTTTATCCAACACTTAAGGATATGCAACTTGAGACTCCAGCAGTTGTTAAACAAGGTAGTCGATTTGGTGTTAAGTTAAAGGCAACAGCAGCATCTTACCATATAATTAAAGCCGATGTAGTAAGTGTTTTTGAACCAATTATTGGTAGTGAATTACAAAGTAAAGAACTTATTAATTATTTAATGAAAGATTATGAAACTGATCCATCAAATATTTGGCGTAGTGAAATATTTGGTAGAAGTCTTGATGTTATAGTTAAAGAAGGAATCCAAGCTAAACTATCCGTAGTTCCAGAATCAACAAGATACAAATTATCTCAAACAGTTACAAAAATTGTTAATAAAGGATCAAATAATTTAATAGCTATAGTTATATAAATTTCTATGGCTTTTTTTATTTTTTTATATTATAATTGTATTAACAATAGGAGGGATTTTTCATGAATAATTGTCCAAAATGCGGAAATCCATTACAAGTTGGAATTACATCATGCCCAATATGTGGGACTGATGTTTCAAATAATCAAAATAATAATGTGAATCAAGTAAAACAAAATGTTCAAGTTGCTTCAGTTGCTGCTACAAATACTCCTCAGAAAGTTGTGGAAGGACCATCAATGCCTTCTGTTACACCGACTGTAACACCAGCAGTTTTAAAAGATCAAATGCCAAACAATAATGTAGCCAAAGAACCAGTTTCTTTAAATAAAGTTGTTTCTAATGTAGCAGTACCTAATGGTGAAGCGGCAAATCCAATTAATAATCAAGTCGCTCCAAATGTAAGTGCACCAATTTCACCAACTGTTCAAAATAATCAAGCACTAAATCAGGCTAATATCAATGAATCAAACTCTAATGCTACACCAAATCAACAAATAGCAACTATAGGTCAACCAGTAAATCAAGCAAGTGTTGTACCAACATCTTTAAATCCAAATCAAGAAAATGTCGGAATACCTTCCTCATTAAGTGGAGCTAAACCAGCCGTTCCTGAAATACAGAACTTAGAAGCACCAAAAAATATAGATAATCCAAATAGTAAAAAAGGTCTTAATAGAAAAACAGCACTACTTGTAGGTATAATATTAATTGTTTTAATTGTTTCAGCCTTATTATTTATGTTAATGAATAATAATAGTAATAGTTTAAATAAACCAGTTCCCCCAGCTGATGATGAAAAGGTAGAAAATACTCGTGTATTATCTAATGGTTTTAAATTTAACTTACAAGATGGATGGCTTTTAAGTGAATATGGAAACAATGTATATGTTACTAATTCAACAGATACAGTTGCTTTACGCCTATCTGGGTCACCAGTAAGCTTTTCAGAAATTACCGAGGAAGAAATACAAAAACAAATTAATGCCAATTCTAAATTTTCCAGTCCGGAAATAGGAACAACGCAAATAAGCGCTCGTGATGCATACATAGTTAATTCTTCACTAAATAATTTACCTGTCCAAATATATT
>CANDCB010000104.1 GCA_947383065.1 uncultured Bacillota bacterium
TTTCTCTAATCAAAAAAACATTTAAATTAAACTCTATAAAAAAAGACGATATAAATTTATATGTTGATAACTCTACTAGAAAAAAATATCAAGATATATGTGAAAAAGGTAATTATGAACAAGATACTATAGTTATGATTTACAATTTAGAAAACTTTACTAAAAGAGAAAGAGACTTTGTTATCCATCTTTATAATATAATATTAGGTAATGGCAGTTTAACTTGTAAATTATATAAATATTTACGTGAAGAAAATTCATTATGTTATATCACCTCAAGTATGTATCAAAAATATGATAGTCTTTTAATGGTTTATGCCGGAATTGATGCCAAAGACAAAAATAAATGTATTAAATTAATTAACAAAGCTATGAAAGAAATGCTTAAAGGAGATTTTACAAAAGAGGACTTAGAAAATGCTAAAAAAGCAGTAATTTCTTCCATCAAAATGAGTGAAGATACTAATGGGGGAATCATAAATAACTATTTATTTAATGATTTAGATAACTTACCACTATATGATGAAAGAGTTAAAGAATTTAATACTGTAACCAAAGAAGAAATAATAGCTTTAGCAGAAAAAATAAAATTAAATACCATTTACTTATTATGTGGGGAGGATAAATAATGCAAGAAATAGTTTTAAAAGGAATCGACGAAAAAATTTATCACGAAACATTAAATAATGGTTTACAAACTTATATGGTTGTAAATGAAAAAGTAAATAACTTTTATATGACTTTAAGTGTTAAATATGGCTCTGTTGATACTGAATTTAAATGCGGTAAAGATAATACCTGGACAAAAGTTCATAATGGAGTAGCCCATTTTTTAGAACATGTTAACTTCAACGAGGGAGATGGTCAGACTGCTCATGATTATTTTAATCGTTTAGGGAGCTCAATTAATGCTTTTACAACTTTTGATTTCACCCTTTATGAAGTTTTTGGTTCATCAGAATTTGCCAATAATTTAAATCATTTATTAGACTATGTTCAAACTCCATACTTTACTAAAAAACTAATTGAAAAAGAAAAGGGTATAATATGTGAAGAAGTTAAAATGGGTAAAAATACTCCTGGACACAAATTATATTATGGTATGAACCAAGCTTTATACAAAAAAGATAAAAGAAGAAATCTTGTTACTGGTGAAGTCGAAGACGTAAAAGCAACTACTGTTGAAGAATTATCTAATATTTATAACACTTTCTATCATCCGAAAAATATGATATTAGTTATAACTGGTAACTTTAATCCCTATGAAGCTTTAGGAATTATTAAAGATAATCAAGCTAAAAAGAAATTTATAGAGTATAAAAATCCAATTACTAAAAAAGAAAAAGAACCAATTACTGTAAATGAAGAATACAAAGAAATAGAAGCTAACGTCGAAATACCTAAAGTAAAAATCTGTTATAAAATGCCTAAAAGTATTTTTGGTCAAATCGATGAAAAACTTCTTAATATATATTTAAGTATAATTTTACGAAATAATTTTGGTGTAACATCTGACTTAAGAGAAGAATTACTTGAACGTGAATTAGTCGTAGCTATTGGTGCTGGAAGGGAAATATTTAAAGATGTTGTTACCATTGAGATAAACGTAGAAACAAAATATCCAGATGAAGTTATTCCTATAATAAAAGATAAAATGAATAATCTTACATTAACACAAGAAGAATTAAAAAGAAGAATTAAATGTAATACTGCTGCTTTAATAAATGACTTTGATGATATTGAATATATTAATACTGATATTGTTGACCAATTAATAACTTATGGAAAAATATTTGATGATATGTATGATAAATATAATAACTTGAAATTTAAAAAAGCAAAAGAAATTATTGATAATATAAACTTAGATAATTCAAGTACAGTTTTATTAATTCCTTTTAAAGAAGTTAAATAACAAAATAACTTATCACAAAAAAAGAAGAAAGATTCAAAACCTTTCTTCTTTTTAATTGACTATCTATTATAGTACTCAACGATAAGTGTCTCATTAATCTCTGCATTAAGTTCACTTCTATCAGGTAATCTTAATAATTTACCAGACATAGTTTTTTGATCAAACTCTACATAAGCAGGACGAGAGATACAAGTTTCTACAGCTTCTTTAATTGCTGGATGCTCTAAAGAATTTTCTTTAACAGCAATTACATCACCAATTTTAACTTGATATGAAGGAATATCAACCTTAACACCATTAACAGTTATATGACCATGATTAACTACTTGTCTAGCTGCTCTCCTTGTTTTAGCAAGTCCTAAACGATAAACCATATTATCTAGTCTAGATTCTAGTAAGCATAGTAAATTGAAACCAGCTTTACCTTCTTTTTTAGCAGCTTTATCAAATAACTTATGGAATTGTTTTTCATTTAATCCATACATTAATCTGATTTTTTGCTTTTCAGCTAATTGAATACCATATTCACTTGATTTTCTTCTCTTATCATTTCCATGAGCTCCAGGAGCATATGGACGTTTAGCTAATTCTTTACCATTTTCAAGAATAGAAAAACCTAAACGACGAGATTTCTTGTAAACAGGACCAGTATATCTTGCCATTATTTTTCTCCTTTCTTTATATTTTGATATATAGGAATGCTATACATAAATTATAGGGAGTTTAAATTGATACTTTTTCTAAGGCAGCCTTAGATACTTATACACCAAAAGGCCTTAAACACATTATAATTATGAATAGCGCTGCCAAATACATCGCATATTTAATTATACAAGAAATTTATAAAAAGTCAAATAATAAAAAAGCAATTCTATGCCTTTTTTACCGTAATATTAATTATTTTTTTTAAGTCTTTATGATATAATTAATATATTCTGATTTAAAAAAGAATAGAAGGTGTTGTATGGATGTGTTAAAAATTAAACAAATGCTAAAAGAACAAAGTACTACTAAAATAACTGATAATCTTTATCATAAAACACAACTTGAATTTGCTTATCATAATAATTGTATCGACGATATAGAAATTACTCTAGATGAACTCATTAGTATTTATAATGGAAAAACTTTAAACACAGATAAAATAGATGGTTTAGACAGTGTAGACGAACTTAAAAATCATTTTACTTTATTTAAGTACATGATAGATACATTAGAAGAACCTTTAACAGAAGAAATAATTAAAACATTTCATTTAATCTTAAAAACAGGCATGTTTGTTTATGATGAAGATAAATGTTTAAATGTTGGAGAATATAAACTAAAAAGAAACTTTATTGGTACTAAAATTACTAGTTTACCAAGTGAAGTAGAAAAAGCCATGAGAAATCTATTAAGAGAATATAATAGATGTTCTCGTAAAGATATAAAAAAGATTGTTGAGTTTCATTCCAATTTTGAATGGATTCACCCATTTCAAAATGCTAATGGTCGGGTTGGTCGTATGATTATGTTTAGAGAATGTTTGGTAAATAATATTATGCCTTTTTATATTGATGCTAGTAAAAGTGAATCATATATGAGAGGCTTAAAAGAATATCAAATAGATGATGATGAAGACTTCTTGAATAGCATTTGTATAAAGAGTCAAAAAAGTTATGAGAAATTAGTACGGAATTATTTGGAAAATGACGAATAATTCGCATAAATAAGTAATAAAATAATTTAAATCAGAAAAAAATAAAGATTATTTAAAAATCTTTAATTTATTTAAGACAAGTTTATTCTTGTCTTTTATTTTATAAAAATATTTATATTCTTTATATTTAATTATTAATTTTAAAAAAATATATAGTGTAAAGTTAATTTAAATAAAAAGACTAAAATTAATCATATAGTCAGTAATTCATGGTTGTTTTATGTCGAAAAATGTCAATTTATATTGCTATCATTTACACAAAATTCTAAAAAAATCAATATATATTTTCAAAAAAATACTTTATTTTACATAAAAATTGTAATATAATTTATAAAGAAGATAGGAAAACAATTACTAAAGTATACCTTTATAATTGTATAGAATATTTTTAGAAAGCAGTTGTGTGTAATATGATTATAAGGAATATCAAAAATTTTTTTGATGTGTGTTTAAATAGAAAATGGAAAAGAATAATTATTCTTATTTTTTGCGTGTTATTATTAAATTCTGGCGTCGCCATGACAACTGGTTTCAATTTAATAGAAAATGTAGCAAAAGTATTTTTTAATCTTAATGTTGGCCCAGAAGATGAAGTAAAAAGTGTTACAATAAAGTCAAATGACAGTAATGGAGAAGGACCAGGTAGTTTTAAAGTAACTAAAAGTGCTAACTGGACTAAAGGTAATGAAGCCGAAATTACTTTTAATGTTAATTCTCGTTTAAAAATAGTGGGCGATCCAATAGATATAATTTTAGTCTTAGATACATCAGAAAGTATGGCAGTTACTAAGTATG
>CANDCB010000105.1 GCA_947383065.1 uncultured Bacillota bacterium
AACATTTACAGCATCTCAAGGATTACTTTTAATGATTCCTAATATGTATAAAATTGCTGGTGAGTGTTTGCCTGCTGTAATACATGTAGCTGCACGTACTATTGCAACACATGCACTGTCTATTTTTGGAGATCATTCTGATATTTATGCAACTCGTATGACTGGTTTTTGTATGCTAGCTTCAACTAATGTAACTGAAGCTAATCATTTAGCAGCAGTTGCTCATCTTAGTGCTTTAAAAGGCTCTTTACCTTTTATTCATTTTTTTGATGGTTTTAGAACAAGTCATGAAGTAAATAAGATAAGAGAATTAAAAGATGATGAGCTTTTAAAACTTGTTCCATTTGATAAAATAAAAGATTTTAAGAAACGTATGTTAAATGTTGGTTCTGGTATTCAAAAAGGGATGGCTGAAAATGAGGATATTTATTTTCAATCTGTTGAAGCACGTAATGAATTGTATAATGAAATGCCTAATATAGTAAATGATTATATGCATGAGATTAATTTAATAACAGGAAATGATTATAAACCTTTTAATTATTATGGCGCGAGTGATGCTTCTAATATAATTGTAGCAATGGGAAGTGTTTGCGATACTATTAAATTAGTTTTAAAAGATTTAGTAAGTAAAGGCTTTAAAGTAGGTTTAATTGAAGTTCATTTATATCGTCCTTTTTCTAGTAAATATTTTTTAAATGTTTTACCTTCAACGGTTAAAAATATTGCAGTTTTAGATCGAACTAAAGAAGCAGGTAGTACAGGGGAGCCTCTTTATTTAGATGTTTGTTCAGTTTTAAAAAATAAAGATATAAAAATAGTAGGTGGGCGTTATGGATTATCAAGTAAAAATACGACTCCTTCTCATATATTTAGTGTCTTTAAAATGTTAGAAAATGATTTAAAGGAAAGTTTTACAATAGGTATATTTGATGATGTAACTAATCTTAGTTTACCAATTTATGATTATAATATTGATTTAGATTGTCAAGAAATTAAAATTTTTGGTTTTGGTTCAGATGGTATGGTTAGTACAAGTAAAGATATTATTAAGTTAGTTGGTGCAAATACTGATAAATTTGTACAAAGTTATAATGAATATGATTCTAAAAAAAGTGGGGGAGTAACTATATGTAATTTACGTATTGGATCTTCACCAATTAATGCTCCTTATTATGTAACTAAACCAAATATTGTGGTTATAACTAAAGAAGAATATTTATTTAAATTTGATATGATTAATGATATTAAAGAAAATGGTATTGTAGTTATTAATACAATGAAAAAAGTTGATGAATTAGATGGTTTCTTACCTAATAAGGTAAAAGAGATAATAAATAGTAAATGTGTAAATTTGTATATAATAGATGCTGAGTCAATTGCTTTAAGGAATGGCATTAAAGGAAAAATTAGTAAAATTATGGAAATGGTAATTATGAATTTATTAGGTTTTTCTAATGCACAAGAGTTGATAAATGCTTCGATTGTAAAACAGTTTAGTACTAAGGGAGACGAAATAGTTAAATCTAATCAAAAGGCTATTTTAGAAGCTATGTCTAGTTTAATTTTAGTTGATAAAAAATTTACAGTTGTACAAGAACGAGTTGAAGTAGAAAAAAACATTTTTGATGAAATTAATGCTCGTCGAGGAGATAGTTTACCAGTTAGTAGTCTTGTGAAATTTCGTGACGGAACATTTCCTTGTGGACTATCTAAAAATGAAAAACGTAAGGTTAGTACGTTTGTCCCAAAATGGATTAAGGAAAATTGTATTGAGTGTGGACAGTGTTCTTTAGTTTGTCCTCATGCTGTTATAAGACCTTTTGCTATTAAGGATCAGAATAGAGGTATACCTTTATTAGGTAAACCAGAATATAATTTTGAAATATTAGTGTCAGAAGCTGATTGTACAAGTTGTGGGCTATGTATTAATGCGTGTCCAGGTAAAGGTGGAAATAAAGCTTTGGAATTTGGTCAGTATGATCAACAGATGCAGGATAAAGTTTCTGAAATGTTTGAAAATTATGAAAATCCTATTAATTTGTTTCCAAAATTTACAATAAAAGGGAGTCAATTTATTAAACCAAAATTTGAATTTAGTGGTTCTTGTGCTGGTTGTGGTGAGACACCTTATATTAAATTGTTAACACAACTATTTGGAGATAAATTAGTTATTGCTAATGCAACTGGTTGTTCTTCGATATATGGAGGTAGTACTCCAAGTACTCCTTATTCAATTCCATGGGCTAATTCTTTGTTTGAAGATAATGCAGAATTTGGTTTTGGAATGTTAGTTAGTTATAATAAATCTCGTGAACGTATAGAAAAAATTATGAGAGAAAATATGAGTATAGTGGCTCCTGATTTACAATTAATTTTTGAGAAGTGGTTAAATAATAAGAATGATTTTGAAATAACAATGAAAGTAAAAGATGAACTTCAAGATAAGAAATTACCACCTTTATTAGAAGATTTGCTTGATTATGTACCAGCTCGTAGTGTTTGGACAATTGGTGGAGATGGTTGGGCATATGATATAGGTTTTGGCGGAATAGATCATGTGTTATCGAGTGGAGAAAACTGTAACATTTTGGTTTTAGATACAGAAGTTTATTCAAATACTGGTGGACAGGCAAGTAAGTCGTCTAATTTTGGACAAGTAGCTCAATTTACTGGTAATGGTAAGAAAACAGCTAAAAAAGATTTATTTAAAATAGCGATGAATTATCCAAATTGTTATGTTGCAAATGTTTCTTTTGGGGCCAATTTTATGCAGACAATAAAAGTTTTTAAAGAGGCAGAAGAACATGAGGGACCTTCAATAGTTATTGCATATTGTCCTTGTATAGAACAAGGAATTAAAGGTGGTTTGAGTAATGCTACTAGTGAACAAAAGTTAGTTGTTGAGTGTGGGTATACAACATTAATGAGATATAATCCAGTTGAAGATAAATTATATATAGATAGTCGTGAACCAGATTTTTCAAAATATGAAAACTTGTTAAATAATGAAGTTAGATATAATAGTCTTATAAAAAAAGATCCGGAAGCAGCTTTAGAAATGTTAGAGTTAAATAAACAAGATGCTATAAAAAGATATAATTATTATAAAAAATTAAGTGAGGAAAAAAGCTAATAATTAGAGGTATTTAGTTTATTGAATAAATGTTATATAAATAATTTTAGTTTTATTTAGAAATTAGTTTTAAAAAAAATCCTTTCTATGTAATGTGAAAGGATTTTTTTTATAATATTTTATGCTGCTTGTTTTAAATCTTTTTTTAAAATCTTTTTTTGTTGTTTGGTTCTTATATAATATTTTTCCATTGTTTTATTTTTACGCATTAATTTATTGTAATTATGGCTTAATTTACTTCTTAAATTAGTTATTTGATTAATAAATTCTGGATCATATGCTAGTTCAGGATAGCGTGATAGAGCTTTTTCTTCAAGATAATCAAGTTCTATTAAATTTTTATATGTAATATCTAATGCTCCATCTAAGGCATCTTGACCTTTTTTTATTTGATTTAAATCAGCTGGTTCATATTTATTTAATTTTCTATTGAAAAATGAATTAATAAAATTAAAATGATTATCTATAAGAAGTCCTACTGTAAAATAAAGAAAATATTTATTTCTAATAAAGGGAAATGCTAATAATGAGGTCATTTCTAGTAAAAAAGAGGCTTTTTTTAGTCTTTTATTTAAAATCCGTTTATCAACATTTTTTACTTGGTCCTTAGTTATACCTTCTAAATTATTTAATTTTTTCATTAGAGAATCGTTGGCTTCTATTTTATTTTCAATATCTAATTTTTCTAGTTCTTCTTTTAATCCTGTAATTTCTTTAGAACTTATTTCTTCTGTTAATTGTTTTTTTTCAAAAGCAATATCTTTACTTTTACAAGCTAGTATTTCTTCTTTTGTATTTCTTAGTTTAGCTTCTTCTTGTTTTAATTTGTTTTTTTGTTTTGGAGTCATTTTTTCTTCGTATCTTAAATAAGTGTTAGATATATCCTCTAACATTTTATCTATTTGACGTTCAACTCGATCATAATCTTTGTCATCTAAGTCATCTTTTTTAGTTTCATTAAGTGAATCTGTTATAATTGCTTTAGATGTGTCTGTTAAAGCTGTTATTTTTGATTCATCAATTGGAGATACTAGTTTGTTTTCTTCATCTGCTTTTTTTTGGTTATTTTCTAGATTTTTTATTTTTTCTTCTAATTTTATTTGAATTTCTGTTATTTCAGCAATATTTTTAGGTTTAGTTTCTTCTTTTTTTAATTCTGGTATATGATTATTTTCATTAGAAGGTGGTAAATTAGTATTTTTTGAATTTTCATTTTCATTTTTTTTATTTGAAGGATTAGTTATTATTTCTTTAGTT
>CANDCB010000106.1 GCA_947383065.1 uncultured Bacillota bacterium
CCAAAATTTTTCGACTCAATAACAATAAATATTACACCATATATTATTAAAGCTAATGAAACAACAACACTATTATATAAATGTTCATCTAACCAATCATCAAATAATATACCTATTATCGCTGCTGGAATACAAGCAACAATAATTTTACCCCATAAATTTAAAGTATCTTTAGTATCTTCTTTTGTCTTATTAAATCCCCACGGAAAAATAGTTTTAAAATAAATAACAACTACAGCTAAAATAGCTCCTAATTGTATAACAACTTCAAATAATTTATAAAATTCCTCACTAACTCCTAAATGAATAAACTCATCTAAAAGAATCATGTGACCAGTTGAAGAAATTGGTAACCATTCTGTAATTCCTTCTACTATTCCAAATAAAATAGCTTTTAATATTTCAATCATTCTATCACACTCCTAGT
The DNA here is from genome assembly GCA_947383065.1 of uncultured Bacillota bacterium. Next base: position 428 of record CANDCB010000106.1, read on the forward strand.
AAATTATACCATATTATAGAATATCAATATATTTTATTTTATGTAAGTTGACAACTAAAAATAAATATTTATTTAATAATAACTGGTTCTTCAAAATACTTTATTAACTTTTTACTATTTAAAGTATCATGAAAATCTAATTCGAATTCATCTAATAATTCTGTCAAAGGCATACTCCCATCAAAAATATTTTGTATACACCTCATAATGTATTTTCTTAAAGAAATAGAACCATTTAAATATTCTATAAATAAGCCATAAGCTATAACTATAGAAGATGCATATTTACTACACTCCAAAGCAAAAGTAAAACTTATACTTGGGTCATTATTTTTATATTTTTCTAAATTACCTAACTGATATAATAAATCTGATAATCTAATAATACTTTCTGCTTCTAAAAGATAATTACTACCAGTTTCATAAATACTAACTATTTCTAAGAAAATAGGTAAAACTTCTTCATAAAAATAATGTCCATTAATACCTTTTTCCCTCGTTAATTCAGTATGTGTTATCTCATGTATATATGCCGAGGGTGATAATTCATTTATTTCTTTATCTAAAATAATACTTTGATAATATATTTTCATTTTCTGATAAAATTCTTCACAAAAAAGGATAGCCCCATTAGCTACTAAAATATTATCATTACCTGGATTATTTCTATATTTTACAGGAATCATAAAAGGATTAATATTAATACAAGTCCCATTACATAAATGAGTTGCTAAAGAAACATTAGGTAATCTAGATAAAAATACATAGTCTAACGGCGCTAATAGTCTTTTGAAAGGAACTTTATGTAATTTAAAATGATAATACATAAAACTTTTAGCAGTTTTAATTATTTCTCTTTTAGAAATAGAATCTAATAAAAGATGACGATTTTGTACCCCTAAACAGGACAAATCATTTTGCCTTTCTAAATCTTGTTCGTTTAATACTAAAGGGCTTATTGGTTCATAATAACCATATAATTTAAGAGTCTCTAAAGTTTTTGTTTTTTCGTCCATAAAACATCCCTCCTATCTATTAAAATATTTTATCAAAGTTTTTTTATCTTGAACCATATCAATAGTTACTTCATATTTACCCAATAGTTCTTCTAAAGTTATTTCAAAGTCAAATACTCTTTGTATATCTCTTATAAGCTCTTTTTTTATTTTATTACTACCATAATAATAAATTAAAAACAATTTATATGCTTTTATATTAGAACTATAATATTGACTATCTAATAATAAATCTTCCCTTGATTTTGGTAATTGACCTTTAAAATAATCATATAAATCAATTGTTAAAACAGTCATTTCATTTAAGCGTCTTAAATCACATACTCTAAGTAAACGTTCCTGTTCATCCGTTAATAAAGCATGAATATTTTCTACTAATATACTTAAAACTTCAGCATTATAAAATTCTTTAACAACTCCTTTTTGGCTATCTAACTGCGAATGAGTAATTTCATGACACCAAGTTGCTGAAGTTAATTCTGTAATTAAACTACATAATGATATTTTAAGAAAATAAATAAATTTATTTAAATCATGTGTAATAATTTCTTCTATACTACAATCAAAAATATCTTCACCATCTACTAAACTAAGCGGCAAACTAAAAGGTGAAATATGCATCGGAATTTTTACATTAAAAGGTCCAATATTAAAAGCTCTTATAGTCGGTATTTTATGTACTCTAAAAAATGTATTATAAAAAGATTTAGTATCTGAATACGCACTTTTTAAGTCCATCAAATGAATCTGTGGAACTATAGATAAAACTTTACTATGCTTTAAATTTTCTAATATTTGTAAATTTTCTTGTGAAGGCACAAGTATTGCTGGATAACTCTTATAGCCTCTTTTTATTATTTCTTCATCTTTACTTAATATCATTTTTTACCTCTTTAAAAATTTTTCTAATCTTTTAGGATTAAGACTATCTTCATAATTTGCATCTAATATATCTAATAATTGTTGTAAAGTTATCTCCCCATTAAAAACTCGTTGAATATTAAATAAAATCTCTTTTCTTAAAGAAATACTACCATAATAATATTTTATAAAAAGTTCATAAGCAATAATAGTAGAAACTATATAACAACAAGCCTCTAAAAGATTATTATAATCACTTTCATCAGTCATTAATAAAACTATTGCTTCTTTTATATCATTTAAACGAATAGCATTAATAGTATCTAAATATTTTTCTCCCTTTGTATACCCATATAATAACTCATTAAATATACTTAATATTTCAACATGATAATAACTTTTTATACATCCATTTAAATGGTTCAATTGTGTATGAGTTATTTCATGAATATAACTAAAAGTTGTAACACTTGTTATTTTTTTAGGTAGTTCAATATGTCGATATTTTATAGTTATATTATTATCTTTTCTACATAAAGTTTCTCCAAGTAATCCATAAAAAGGTGATTCACCTTTTTTTCGTTTTATTGGTAATCTAAAAGGTGATATTTCATCTTCGAAAGAAAAATCCCAAAAAGCAATTTTATAAAATAATTCAAAAGGGACATCTTGTATTTGATAAAAAGAATTTAAAAATTGAGCTGCCATTTTTCGGACTCTATTTAAACTATCTGGTAACGATATTATTTTACTTGTATCAAAATCAATTAAATCTGATATTTTTAATAAATCATCAGTAACTGGTAATATCTTTAAATTATCTTGCCAACCACGATATAATATTTCTTCTTGAATAGATACTTCCATATATATTACCCCTTTTACTTAATTTCTTTATCAACTAATCACAAAACTTATTAAGTTAACTTTAAAATTTAAAAATTATTATACTTTAATGAGATTTTAAAGTCAAAAAAAATAATAGTTATTTTAAACTATACTTAATTCATTGACTTATTAAAAATCCTTCTAAGATAAAAAGTTATAAATATTTGAAATAATATATATGTCCCCCATTCAAAAACAAAAAAGATATTTTCTAAATATAAAAATTTGTGAAAATAATTTATTACATATATTAAAAAAACATTTATATCACAAAGACTTAACAAAACAAAGGAAAATAATAAAACATTTAAATATGAATTAAATTGACTTTGTTTTTTTAAATTTATTAAATTAAAAAGAAAAATAAATATATAGAGTATTCCTATAACAAGTAAATAAAACTTCTTAAAGGTAAAACATAATACAAAAACCATTAAAGCCAATATACTTATATGAGCTATTTTTAAATTACTTTTATTTAAATAATATAAAAGACATAATTGTATTAAAAAGAAAAAATATATACCATAAATATTTTCAAAGTAAACAAAACATAAATCCCCTAACCCAGCAAATAAAATTGCTAAGTAAAGTATATTTTTTTCTTTTTGAAATTCCTTTTTAAAAAAACTATTATAAATAATAGTTAAAATTATTGGACTCATTGTTAAAATATTTAACATCCATCTTGTCTTAAATAAAAATTTTGTTAAAGCTATTAAAATAAAGCAAATAAATTCAAGTATTATATAAAATATCACATTAATCACTATCCTACTTTGTAGTATAGGTTATGGAATTATTTTTATACTATATCATTTTATTGTTTTATCTTTATATTTAAAGCTTTATTTTGATTTAAAATAAGATTTATAAAATCATTGAAATTAATATCATATGGTATATTATCATATTCATAAATATGAAGGCTATTTATTATCTTTTCATTAATAGGATTATACTGACTATTTATATTAAGGTGGTATTGCATTTCAGATTGTAATGCTAATTCTAAAGTGGAAAATTCATGAATACCACGATTAAAATAATCAGCATGTTCAAAAAGATAAAATTTTTTATTTTCTTCATATATTAAAAAAGTATGTGTTGAATAATCATTAGAGATCGGAAGAGCACACGTCTGAACTCCAGTCACGGTACCTTA
>CANDCB010000107.1 GCA_947383065.1 uncultured Bacillota bacterium
GATAAGGTACCGTGACTGGAGTTCAGACGTGTGCTCTTCCGATCTGGCAATATTATCATTAGAAGAAAAAAATCGTTTTAGTAAAGGTATATTTAGTTGGATAGGTTTTAATACTTGTTATTTACCTTATGTTCCAGAAGATAGAGCTAATGGTGTAAGTAGTTTTAATTTAAAAGGATTATTAAAATATGCTTTAGGAGGAATATTATCTTTTTCTGTTGCTCCTTTAAGAGTGGCAACTTATAGTGGTTTATTATTTTCTTTCTTATCGGTTTTTTATTTAATAATTGTGTTAATTCAAAAGATTTTCTTTACTATTAATGTACCAGGTTATGCAACACTTATTGCTTGTATATTATTAATAGGTGGTTTAATATTATTTTGTTTAGGTATAATAGGTGAGTATATTGCCAGAATTTATATGGAAGTAAAGGACCGTCCTGTATATATAGCTAAAGAAATTCTAGATAATGGTAAGGTGGATAAAGATGAAAAATAAACAAGAAAAGCAATTAAGTAAAGGTAATTATACAAAGATATTTTATGTTTTTATATTTCTTTGTATTACTTTGATAGCCTATTTTTTTCCTTATACTCACGATGATTGGTCTTGGGGGAGTACCGATGGAATAATTAGGCTGAATAGCTTATTTGCTGATTATAATGGACGTTGGGCTGGAAATTTACTTGTTATTTTTTTAACTCGTTTTCGTTTTATTAGAGCTGTTTTTATCTCAACAACTTTTTTGGGAATTATTTATTTTATAAAAAAATTAATTAATACAAGTAGTGAATCAAATTTATTGGCAATTATTTTATTTTTAGGTATGCCAATAAGTGTCTTGGCTCAATCAGTTGCATGGACTGCAGGTTTTGCTAATTATGTTTTGCCAATTTTAATTATTTTAATTTATTTGTATTTTAATAAAAATATTTTTTCTAATGAAAAAGTAGATATAAAAAATAAATGGATTGTACCTTTTTTGTTATTGGGATTTTTAAATTCGTTATTTATAGAACATATTACTATTTATAATTTGTTATTGTCTATAGGTGTATTAGTATACTTTGTAATAAGAAAAGAAAAGGTTTCATTATCTAATATTTTTTATGTAATTGGTTCTTTATTGGGAACAATATTAATGTTTTCGAATGGTGCTTATTATAATATTGCTAATTCAAATGATGATTATCGTACAATAGAACAAGCAAATATTTTTACTAAAGCCTTCAAAACTTATTTTAATGAATTATACAATTTTTTAATTAATAATAATGTTTTACTAAATATTGTATTATGTATTTTACTTTTATTATTAGTTTATAATTTTTATAAAAAAAATAAAAAAAGCATTACGCTTTTTAGTGATATAATTTTGAAGTTTTCAATGTTTATAGTTTGTGGATTTTTAAGTTATATAGTATATTCTAATATTATTGATGGAGCAAATATTTTTATTTATCCTTTATATAAAAAAATCTTGGAAGGAATTATAATGATATTTTTTGCTATTGCAGTTGTTGCAATAGTACTAATAACTATAAAAGATAAAAGTCGTAAGACAAGAATTTTGTTCTATATTTCTTCTATAATTATCATAGCTTTGCCACTTTTAATTGTGACACCAATAGGACCACGTTGTTTTTTTCCGACATATGTATTTTTTGTAATGATTTGTTGTGAATTGTTTGATTTATTAGTAACTGATAAAATATATATTTTCAAACAAATTTTTAGTTTTTTAGTGGTATTCTTAACTATTTGTATGTTCTCGATTTATGGTTATGTATTTAAGGTGGATAGTGAACGAATTAGTTACATTGATTTACATAAAAATGATTCTATTATTATTTTACCAAAGATTCCTTTTGAAAATTATATGCATGTTCCTAATCCACGAAGTGAGGTATTTATTAGTCGTTTTAAAGAATTCTATGGTATAAATGAAGATAGTGAATTAAAATTTATAGATTATAAATCTTGGAAAAGAGAACTGGATAAATAATTTTTTAACCATTTATAAAAAAATATTAACATAATTAATAGAATTGAGCTTTGTATAGCTCTTTTTCATTGGAAAATATAAAAGTAATTACTTTATCTTTATCAATATAAAAAAAAATGCTAAAATTATATAGAGGGTGAATATATGAAAAAGTTTTTTGCTAATATGATGAAGTATTACAAGTATGCTATAAGATCTGCTAAGGCGGAATTGAAAAGTGAAGTTGCTGATTCTTATTTAAACTGGCTATGGTGGGTAATAGAACCTTTTTGTTTTATGTTAATTTATACTTTTGTTTTTGGAATTGTTTTTCCTAATAATGAACTTTATTTTGCTTCTTTTGTTATGGTTGGTCAAGCTTTATGGGATTTTTTTAATAGAATGGTAACTGGAAGTGTAAAGCTGATTACTAATAATCGCGATTTAGTAACAAAGGTTTATATACCAAAATATATATTATTATTTTCTAAATCTTTAACTTATCTTTTTAAGATGTTTATTTCGTTAAGTTTGGCGTTTGGATTGATGCTATTTCAACATGTTCCTTTGACTTGGCATTTAATATTATTGATTCCTGTAATTTTTGTTTTATATGTTGTTTCTTTTGGAATAGGAATGATTCTAATGCACCATGGAGTAACTTTTAATGATTTAGGTAATTTAACAAATATTGCGTTAAAAATGGTTTTTTATTTATCAGGAATATTTTATAATATAACTAATAGATTACATGGTAAATTAGGATTTCTTTTATTACGTTGTAATCCAATTGCCTTTTTAATGAATGAGGCTAGAAAAGCAACAGTTTATGGTAAATTGGTGAGTTTTGAAGGATTAGGTGTTTGGTTAATCTTAGGTCTTCTTCTTTGTTCCTATGGAGTTCATGTAATTCATAAATATGAGAATAGTTACGCAAAGGTGATATAATGAAAAAAGTAAATAATACTGTAAAAAAAGATATAGCAGTGACAGTTAAAGATCTTCATATTACTTATCGTGGGTTAAAGAAAACTTCGATTCGAGCTTCATGGAAAAATTTTGGCGATAAAGTTGAATTATTTCATGCTTTAAAAGGTGTTAGTTTTGAAATTGAAGAAGGAAAGATTTTAGGAATTATTGGTAAAAATGGCTCTGGGAAATCAACGATGCTTAGGGCAATAGCAGGAATTTTTTCACCAGATGAAGGACAGATTGATTTACATGGTCGAACAATATCTTTATTATCAATTGGAGTAGGTTTTAATAAGAAGTTGACTGGTCGAGAGAATATATATTTATCTGGGTTGTTACTTGGTTTTACAGAAGAAGAAATAGCTAAAAAAGAAAAAGAAATAATTGATTTTGCAGATATAGGAGATTTTATAAAAAAGCCTGTTAAGACTTATTCATCTGGTATGTATTCTAAATTGGCTTTTGCTATTACAGCTATATTAGAAACTGATATAATGTTAATTGACGAAGTTTTATCAGTAGGGGATGTAAAATTTAAAGAAAAAAGTTATAATAAGATGAAAGAATTAATTTCTGATACTACTCGTACTGTTATAATAGTTTCGCATAGTTTGGGGACTATAAAAGAACTATGTAATGAAGTTTTATGGTTACACGAAGGTGAGATAAAAATGATTGGTGCGCCAGAGGAAGTTATTTCAAAATATGAAGAATTTATGAAAGGATAGTAAAATGAAAAAAATAATAACTTATGGAACTTTTGATCTTTTGACTCCAGGTCATATTGCATTATTAAAATTTGCTAAAAGTTTGGGAGATTATCTTATTGTAGGAGTTTCGTCTGATGAGTTTAATGCTATAAAGCATAAGCATTCTTATCTTAATTTTGAACAAAGAAAAATTGTGATGGAAGCAATAAGGTATGTTGATGAAGTAATTCCAGAAGAAAACTGGGAACAAAAAGTTCATGATATTGAAGCAAATAATATTGATACCTTGGTAATGGGAAGTGATTGGGAAGGTAGTGATAAATTTACTTATTTAGAAGATTATTGTAATGTTGTATTCTTTAAAAGAATAAGTGATTTTTCTTCGACTAATTTTAGGAACTTTATAGCGACTCATCCTGATGACGAAAAAATAAATAACAATAATTAAGCTACCTTTTTTATTGGTAGTTTTTTTAAGGAGCATAGTAATGAGATTTATATTGATAATTTTTAAAATTCATTTAAAGTTTATATATTTATTTTTAAAAGTTTTTACTAGACAACATAATAGAGTTTTCTTCTTAAGTCGTCAAACTAATAAGCTGTCAATAAATTATCAGTTATTAATTAATTATATTGAAGAACATGATACTGATGTTGAAATAAGGGTTAGC